>NZ_JBITPF010000067.1:0-55603 GCF_050468025.1 Neobacillus sp. NRS-1170
GTGGTTGTAGTGGTTGTAGTAGTGGTTGATGTTGTTGAAGTTGACGTTGATAGAAATTCAAGGACATTTTCAAATTTAAATTGGAGTAACATTTCTTTTTTGATAATTGTTTGCAGCATTTTTTCAACTTCACTGTTAGCCGCTAATAACTCAGCAAAAGTTCTAGCTTGAATGTCTGTATTTGCTGGTTCAAGGGTACCAATCGCTCCTTGAAGCTTTTCTGCTTCTGCATTTATTAAATGGGCTAGTCCAAGTTCTTCAAATGCGATGCTTACAAGCAGCAAAAGGGCTACTTGTTCAGAATCTAATCCCTCGATTGGATTTATATCCTCAGGGATATTAGGAAAAGACATACAAAGTTTCACTCCTTAAATATTATTTAATTACTATCTTACGTTATTCGAAGTTTCCTTTTTTTGTCTGTATGTTTTACCTAATGAAAAAGCTTTTTTTCAAAGAAGAGTTACTAGGAAAAGTGAAAAAAGAGTCACTATTAGCATAAAAAAAGGCGCCGAACATGCGCCTTTCTCATTATTCCTTCATAGCTGCAACTTTTTCTTTTACTTCTTCAATATTCTTCATCTTGTTATCCCAGCATTTTTGGCTTAAGTCGACTGGGTATTCCTCCGGATTCATTGTCCGCTTGTACTCGTCCCAGAGCGCATTAAGATTTTGTTTATGATAATCGCGTGACTCCTCCAAACAAGGTATTTCAAAAACCAGCTCGCCGTTTACAAAAATATCTTCATGAAGCTCTTTCGCGGTAAAGTTGGTTACCACTTTATTCATATACGTATGGGTTGGATGGAACATGCGCAGACGTTTCTCCGGCAGCTTTTCATCCTCCATCGCGATATAATCCCCTTCTGCATGGTTGTTCTTATTATTAATAATCCGGTAGATTTTCTTCATCCCCGGAGTCGTTACTTTTACAGGGTTGGAAGAGATTTTAATGGTATCTTCCATCTTGCCGTTGTCGTCCTCAATCGCAACAATTTTATAAACAGCACCTAATGCAGCCTGATCGTAGGCCGTAATAAGCTTTGTCCCGATTCCCCAGCTATCTATTTTGGCTCCCTGGCCTTTTAAACTCACTATGGTAAGCTCATCCAAATCGCTGGAAGCATAAATTTTTGCATCCTTAAAGCCTGCTTCATCGAGAAGTTTACGTGCTTCCTTTGAAAGATAGGCAAGATCACCGCTATCAAGGCGAATTCCAAGAAAATTGATTTTGTCACCCATTTCTTTTGCTACCTTAATAGCATTAGGCACTCCCAGGCGCAAGGTATCATATGTATCAACTAAAAAAACGCAGTCCTTATGTGTTTCGGCATATTTCATAAAGGCTGTATATTCATCCTTATAGGCTTGAACCATCGAATGCGCATGTGTACCAGATACAGGAATTCCAAACATTTTCCCGGCACGAACATTACTTGTAGCTTCAAATCCTGCAAGATACGCTGCTCTTGTTCCCCAAACGGCCGCATCCATTTCCTGTGCCCGTCTTGTCCCAAATTCCATCGCTACTTCATCACCGACAACCTGCTTAATTCTTGAAGCTTTTGTTGCAATCAATGTTTGGTAATTCACAATGTTTAGCAGCGCTGTTTCAACCAACTGGGCTTCTGCCAACGGGGCATCTACGCGAATAATCGGTTCATTGCCAAAGACAAGTTCGCCTTCTTTTAACGAGCGGATGGTTCCGGTAAAACGCATATTTTTAAGATATTCTAGGAAATCATCATGGTAGCCTACTTCATTTTTTAAATACTCCAGGTCGTCTTCGCTAAATCGAAAGCTCTGGATAAACTGAATGACTTTTTCTAAACCAGCAAAAACAGCGTAGCCATTCCCAAAAGGAAGCTTGCGGAAAAATAGTTCGAAGACTGCACGTTTATTATGGATTCCATCTCTCCAATATGTTTCTGCCATATTAATCTGGTATAGATCGGTATGCAGAGTTAAACTATCATCATGATAAAAGTGTTTCATAATAAGACCTCCGGATACTATTACAGCTTTTCAACATTATATCCAATAATAACACTAAAAAGTTTATTTCACCATAGCACCAAGGGATTGTTCAAAGTGGCCGAGCGCCCATTCATGGCCGGCTGGATTAAATGACGCCACAGCATCCTTGTACACTACTATTTTGAAGCCCTTATTATAGGCATCTACCGCGGTATGAAGAATGCAAATATCTGTGCAAACGCCCACCAAGTGAACCTCTGTAATTCCTCGTTCGCGCACTTTGATTTCCAGGTCTGTTCCTGCAAAAGCGGAGTATCTGGTCTTATCCATATAGGTAACATTTTCACGATGTTTATTCTGGTCATAAACCTCTTGAAGTTCGCCGAATAGGTCACGGCCTGCCGTTCCTCTAAGATTATGCGGTGGAAACAACCTCGTTTCGGGATGGAATTCATCTCCTTGATCATGGACATCGATGGCAAATACCACGTAATCTCCTCTCTCAATAAACTCTTTTGTCAGCCGGGTGATTCTTTCCTCTATCGCCTGACCAGGCTCACCGCATGTTAGTGCCCCGGCATCCGCTACAAAGTCATACGTGTAATCGATATTGATTAATGCTTTCATATCCATCGCTCCTTCCATTTTCTTTCTTCATTATTAAATTTATTCGTGACGTTAATCGAATTTCCTTTCACCTTTATTATTTCTCAATGTGTAAACTTTTTTTACGTTATCCGGTTCCTTTTCTTGACTCTTTTTGGTCACGTAGACCTCCTCTTCGTTACCTTTTTCAACCTTCCTTACTCTTTTCGGTCACATAGACCTCCTCTTCGTTACCTTTTTCAACCTTTCTTACTCTTTTCGGTCACATAGACCTCCTCTACGTTACCCAATTTCCCTTTCCATACCCTCTATGGTCACGTAGACCCCTTTACCACAATCCACTTCGCTAATCTGTTACAGGCAAGTATGCTTATTACAAACAAAAAGCCCGCTCCCGCAGGAACGAACTTTTGTTAACTATATCTTTGTCCAGAGACCCAATCCTTCGGCCTATCAAGCGGGCGGATATTCTCGAGCGGTACGAAAACCTCTAAATGACGGTAAAGGTTCTCAAACTCTGCCGGCAGCAAGCCGCCAAATTCTCCGTCCAAATTTAACTGTACTTTTTCAGAAGAATAGACTTTGATTCGGTTGGCCTGCGTGTAAATAACGTTCGGGTCATTCACGTGTTCACCGCGAATCGCAAGCGTCGCAATCCGAATAAACTCAGCCAAATTAACTTTTTTCAAAATTAAAAGAGAAAACAAACCATCATTAATGGAAGCGTCAGGTGCTAGTTTTTCAAATCCGCCAATGGAATTAGTCAAACCAACAAGAAACATCATCGCTTCCCCTTCAAAAAGCTTTCCATCATACTCTATCTTAATATCGGAAGCTTTAATCGAAGGAAGCATTTCCATCCCTTTTAAATAGTAGGCAAGCTGGCCCAGCATCGTTTTTAATTTGCTCGGTACCTCATATGTAAGTTCGGTCATTTTGCCGCCGCCTGCAATATTAATAAAATATTTTTCATTGATGCGTCCAATGTCGACAGGAATCAATTCTCCTTTTGTGATAATATCCACAGCACTGGAAACATCCCTAGGAATATGCAAAGCCCGGGCGAAATCATTCGTTGTTCCAGCTGGAATAATTCCCATTTTCGGACGATACTCCTGCTCGGCTAGGCCGTTTACCACTTCATGGATTGTGCCATCGCCGCCTGCTGCAATCACGACATCATACTTTCGCTCAACGGCAATTTTTGCCGCATTCGTCGCATCCCCCGCACCGGTCGTCGCATGACAAGATGCCTCGTATCCTGCAACCTCTAACTTTTCAAGAATTTCCGGAAGATGGCGCTTTATCATTTCACGTCCTGAAGTAGGATTATAAATCAGTCTTGCTCTTTTCATCATTTCATCATCCTATTTTTTGAAATCACAATTGGTTTTCTATATTCTACCAATTATCATCAAGGCTTACAATTATATTGCAATGCCAAACGTCCATCTCCTATCATAACGTTTTTTTTTCAATTTGCAAAAATCTACTGATTCGTATTTAAATTAACACTGTATGCATCTGCAATATTAATATGGTATTTGCCTTCCCCGGTTTGATAAAAAGCGTTTTTCTCCAAGGTATCTTCCGGAACATTGGATTCTTTTTTCTCTTCTATCTTCCATTCAGTCTCTTTCCCTCTTAATTCCTGGGCACCCACTACTCCCACCTTCAAATTGCTGTTTTCCGGTACATCGACCACAACAGATGAGGTACTCGCAATACTCCAATCATTTGCCAGATTCCTCGGCTTAAGGGTAAGCGAATCACCATTCCCTAACACTTCCAACTTCACATCATTCGGCACCAGTATTGTCCCAGCGACTATTCCCGGCGAATCAAACGGACCAACTTGGTTTGGCATGCCTTTTAAGTTTAAATAAAGCGTATCGCCTTTTTGATTGGCTGCGATGATATCATCCGCACTCTTAAGAAGCTTTGCTTTACCAGCTGTCTGCACCCGGTATGTGCCAAACATACTGACTTCTTTTGCGTCGGTCGCCTCAACTGTCATATCAGAGCCAACCGTTCTAACTACCACCCGTTTGATGCTATCATCCACTTTATAGGAAAAGGCAGGCAGTTCAAACGACCGTTCCTCTCTCGCCATCACTTCCTCGACCTTTCCCATGAGGCCAGTTGAGCTCATAATCGCAAACACAATGCCCACTGTTCCAATCAATCCAACAAAGAAAATACTCAAAAAGTCATATCGCAGCACCGGTTGTTCCTGCCGGGATAAAAACAAATATAGTAAGATTTCAATTCCCAAAACAATTAATAAAATAGGCCACCAGCCAGTCATCACCTGAATGAGATTTAGCCCCAAAAACTTCGATAGAAAGAGGAAGATGCCAAGGAAAACGAGCGAGGTCCCCATCGAAAACGTTCCAACACGCCATGTCCTCATGCGCCCCGCCCCCCTTTTCTTTTTCTAAAAAGCAACCCAAACCCGGCCCCAATTAGGACTGCGCCTGCTATCGTTTTTTTCCACTTAATCATGATTCTTTACCTCCCGCTTCTGTTTGCTGCCAGATAAAAGCTTAATACCCCCGCCGATCAGCAACAGGCAGACAAGTCCGGTTTGGAAATAGCCTTGTATCCAATACTGAAGATCGAAGTTGATAATTCTTGTTAAAATTGGTGAAAGTGCAGGCAGCAAGATGTTCATCACTAAATAGTAGAGCCCTAATAAGATAAGTCCGATGCCGACCCATTTTTGATGATTAAGGAAATAAGCGATGATTGGCACATCTTCAACCGTTTCTTCCCCGTACCTTGATGCCTTCTGGAGACCGTCAAAAAAGCTGTAAAACCAGATGATCGGGATTAAAAATAAGAAAATACCGAGACGCAAAACGTCCAATATATAGACCGAGAATAAGAATGCTGCCATCAACTGAATACCGCGTCGCTGCAGGCCGAGATATAAATGACCGGCTCCAGGGAAAATCGAGAGAAAGGTGGCAATTGATTTGCTCTTCTTGCCGTCTTCCCGGCGCGCTTCAAAGTCTTCAAATATCGTTCTGTCTACTAACTCCTCACCGCGCTGCTTTTTGTTGACCTGCTGCACGGCGTCAAAAAATCCATATACCCAGATCACCGGCAGCCCGAGCAAGAAAACGAGAAATTCTTCGCGGCTGGAAAGAGCCGTCACAAAGATTACCATGACGCCAAGACCTAGGAAGGTCGCCAATAGGGTTAAGCCCCTGTTCATCAAGCCGAGCTGGAAATGACCAAGCCCTGGAACAAACGACAAGACAATCGTATAGAAACGTTCCGAATCCTGAGTAACCTGTTCATGTGGACCGTCTGAATTTCCGGCGATAAGAGCTTTTTTCTGTTTGGAAATCTGTACACCCATATCAATAAAGCTAACCAGATAGATGAAAATACCCACCATAAATGGGACAACCACTACTTCCCCACCTTGATTGGCGATTGCAATCACAGTAACCATTGCACAGCCAAATACGGCAAGTAAATAGACGGCACCGCGAAACATTTTCCCAAAATAAATATGTCCGAGGCCCGGAAAAAGTGATAATGTTAATGCCTTTGTCGAACTTTTCATTTCTTATTTGCCTCCTTGTTTTCTAGTGAATCCATCCATGCAAATGTTTTATTAATCACGCCTTCCGTAACTGAAGGCTTTTTCTCCTGAATTTTTTGCGGACTTTCAAGCGAGTTCGCATAACTTGCCAAAGATTGAAAGGCCCCTGTTAACATTAATAAAATTGTTGCTGCCGCGGCCAGCAGATAATGGAACATAGCCTGCTGGTAAATTGGCTTTTTATTTGTTTTTGGTGCAGCAGATTCTTGTTTTTGTTTCGAAACCTCCGCCATTACTAAATCGGTAAAATTGCCTTCATTTGATAGAATTGGGAGTGATGATTCATTTGCTGTAACAGCCTGTATATAAACGTCTAGACATTGGTCGCATGTATACAGATGTCTTTCATATGTTTCACGGTCTTGTTCACTGATTTCCTCTTTAACGTATTGGAGCCACTCAACATAACTGTAATGCTTCATGAAAAATCGTCCTCCTTCCAATTCTTTTTCATCCAATTTCGAGCCCGGTAAAGTTTGGTTTCGATTGTTTTCACCTGCACCTGCTGTTCATCGGCCATTTGCTGGTAGCTTTTTTCCGCAATGTAAAATCCGTAGATGACATCCCGGTAATTCTCCGGTAATTCATTCAGCCTATTTCTGACAAGCCTGCGCTGATCTAGTTCAATAATCTCTTTTTCCACACTGTCCCTCGGCGTTCCTATTGCCCCCTGCTCGAGTGCCTCGACTACTTCCTCTCTTCGCCTTGCCTGTTTTCTTTTTACATCTATCGCATGATTGACGGCAATGCGCGTCATCCACGTTTTAAAACCTTGGTTTTCATATTGGGGGAGAGAAGTATAAATCTTCATAAACACTTCCTGTGCCGCATCTTCCGCTTCCTTTTGATCACGAAGTACAGCAAAGACCGTCCGGAACACATCATTGCGGTACTTCTCAACCAAAAGACGAAAGGCATGATCATGGCCTTGCAGCACTTTTTCTATTAAAACCGTGTCGTTAATCGAACTCTCCCCCTTTCTTTCAATCTGTCATATTAATAGACGAAGGTAATTTGGTAAACCCCTACACTTTTAAAAAAATTATTTGGCTGTTGATTTCCGCTCCAGGCGCTCGCTTTCCGCGGGCGTGCCGGGCAGCCTCCTCGGCGCTTTGCGCCTGTGGGGTCTCCCCAGCCCCGTACTCCCGCAGGAGTCGAGTGCCTTTCCGCTCCAATCAACAGAGTATAAAAAAACAACACTATCGTTTAACAGAGCCCAAAAAATAAAAACCGCACGATTGGTTTCCGCACGGTTCTATAGAATCAATCTTTAATTATCAATCCCAGCAACTTGGCAAAGCCAATAGCCTGTTCAGAAGTAACAATGCAGCCGTCTAAACTTTCAGGCGATAAAATTAGCTGATTTAAGGTACAGCTGCTAAAATCTATCCCTTTAAGCGCGGTTCCAGTAAAATTCACTTCATATAAGTCACTTTCTTTAAAATCAATATGGTGAAATTTCGATTCATAAAAGTCAGCATGACGGAGGGAGCATGTATCAAAACTCACTTGTTTTAAATCAGCATAACCAAATGAGCAAAGGTTGGCATTGCAATGGCTAAATGACACATTGCGGAGTGTGGCATCTGAAAGATTCAGGCCAACAAGTTTAGATTCTTTAAACTCAACTCGGTGAATACTGGCATCACCAAAGTTGGAATTGGATAAATCGCATCGTTCAAAAATAACATCAATTAGTTCAACGTAGCGAAATGAGACATCAATGAACGTAACATTCTGAAATACCACTTGTTCAAACTTTAATCTTTCAATTTCTTCTCCTATAATGGAACAATCACTAATCAAAGCCACCGAAACATATGTATCATCCCGGTCCTCAAAATTCATTGGCATTAACTCTTTAGGAATAATAGGCTGTAAAATTTTTTGTTTCCGACTCAAATCGTTCATCCTCTTTTTAATTCAGAATTGTGATAATTCTACAAAATAATACCATTTAATTATGATAGAATGCTATTAGAAACAGAAAATTCTTTGACGGGGGAGATTCTTATGTTCTGGTTATTGCTTCTTTTGTCCTATTTAATCGGAAGCGTTCCCACTGCCCTCATAATCGGCAAACTGGTTTTTGGGGTCGACATCCGGGATCTTGGCAGCAAAAACCCCGGTGCAACTAACACGCTGAGGGTTCTTGGTAAAAAATCAGCCATAGTTGTCCTTTTTATTGACCTTGGCAAAGGCGCCCTGGCCGCATCACTTCCTAATTTTGTCAACCTAGATGCCGAACCTCTTTACTTCGGACTAGCTGCCGTCATCGGTCATTGTTTTCCTATTTTTGCTGGTTTTAGAGGCGGTAAGGCCATCGCGACAACAGCAGGGGCACTTTTGATTGCTAATATCCCTTTGTTAGTAATTGCTTATATTACCTTCTTTTTGGTCATTTTTTTAACGAAATACGTGTTTATTGGCTCTATTACTGTAGGCCTCAGTATGCTCTTATATGCTTTTCTTTCACCTAACCTTGAATATGAACTTATCTTTCTATTTTTCACTTTCTTTTTAATTTTCCTCCACCGCTCAAATATCCGAAACTTCATCTTAGGTATCGAACCAAAAATTAATGATAAAAATTTAGCGAATGACCGCATTCCCCCTAAGAACATTAAATTGTAAAAAAATCCCCGGCAGAAAAATTTCTACCGGGGATTTTTTTATAAAAGATTACTAATTATGCTATTTGCCACAGTCTGCCAAATCGAGGAATCTGTTTGATAAGCTTTACCCAGGCGCTTGTACAATTCCATTTGCTTCTCTTGAAATTCCGGGGAATCTTTTTCTGGAAGGGAGGCGCGTCCCTCTTCTACTAAAGCCTGCATTTCAGGCGCCCTCGGACCCCAAACTCCGACTTCCTTACCTTCTTGATTGATAAAAATAAAAATCGGGATCGCTCTAGATGTGCCGTTTGTTAAATATTGATCCATCAGTTCAAGATTCTGGTCACGCAGAACAAATCGCACTTCCATATCCGCAGCCTCAGAAACCCTCATTAAAATTGGGTTATTAAGCAATGCATCCCCGCACCAATCCTCTGTTAAAACAATTGCCTTCAGCCCCTGAGGCTTTAACGCCTCTAGTTTCCTTTGGTCCTCAGCAGTTAGCGTAAATCGCTCGTAAATCGAAAGCATTTCCTCTTTATTTCGAGTCATAGAATTGGTATACTCATCCAGTGTCATTCCTTTTTGAAACCATCCATTTAATTCCACTTTGCTAGCACCCCCATACATTTACTTTTATGATAGCCATCCCACGCATTCCTTACAACAGAACTGCTTACAATCCATTCAAAAGCTATATTAAGACAATTTTTCCTTATTTCAAAAAAGTAATAAATATACAGTAGAAATAGTCATCATAAGTTGGTAGAATATTTTATAAATAGGAAATATTATTTAAATTTATTTCCAATATAACAAAGGGGGAAAAAGTATGTCTCATCAAACACTACAGCTGATTTCGATTGGAATCTACTTAGCCGGTATGCTTTTAATAGGTTGGTATTCTTATCGAAAAACTAGCAATCTGACGGACTACATGCTTGGGGGAAGGTCGTTAGGACCTGCTGTAACCGCCTTGAGTGCCGGTGCTGCCGATATGAGCGGCTGGCTGTTAATGGGATTGCCTGGCGGCGTATATGTAACGGGTTTAGCGAGCGCTTGGATCGCGATTGGTTTAACGATTGGTGCTTATCTGAACTGGTTACTGGTGGCACCGCGACTACGTTCTTACACTCAAGTGGCGAATGATTCTATTACAATTCCTAGTTATCTTGAAAACAGGTTTAAGGATAAATCAAACATGCTCCGTATTGTTTCTGGTATCGTTATTCTTGTTTTCTTTACTTTCTATGTTTCTTCGGGGCTGGTTTCTGGAGCGGTCTTCTTCCAGAGTTCTTTTGGTACTGACTATCTTACAGGTCTTTATATTGTCGGCGGTGTTACAATTGCCTACACTTTATTCGGCGGATTCTTGGCAGTAAGTTATACAGATTTCATACAAGGCTTAATGATGCTGATTGCCTTATTCTTAGTTCCAGCGTTGGGTATCTTCATTACTGGAGGACCTACTGAAACGTTTGATACGATTCGCGCCATCGACCCAACAAGGCTTGATTGGTTTAAAGGCACTACATTCATCGGTATTGTATCGGCAATGGCTTGGGGCCTTGGATATTTCGGACAGCCGCATATCGTTGTCCGCTTTATGGCGATTAAAACCATTAAAGAAACAAAGAGTGCTCGCCGCATTGGTATGGGCTGGATGATTATTTCTTTAATCGGGACGATCTTTACTGGACTAATTGGTATTGCTTTTTTCCATAATAATACTGCTCATAAACTTGATAATCCGGAAGCAGTATTCATTTCTTTAAGCCAGATTTTCTTCCACCCGCTTTTCGCTGGTTTTGCCTTGGCAGCAATTCTTGCCGCCATTATGAGCACAATTTCTTCTCAGTTAATCGTAACTTCAAGTGCATTGGTTGAGGATTTATACAAAGTAGTCATGAACAAAAACGCTAGTGATAAACGCCTTGTTTTCTTAGGTAGAATGGCTGTACTCCTTGTGTCCGTTGTTGCTGGAGCGCTTGCTTTTAAGCAAAACAGCACGATTTTAAGCCTTGTTGCCTATGCTTGGGCAGGATTCGGAGCTTCATTCGGTCCAATCATTTTATTAAGCTTATTCTGGAAAAAGATGAACAAATGGGGAGCCCTTTTCGGAATGATTGTGGGTGCAGTTACCGTTATCGTTTGGAAAAACGTTGGACTTGGCGATACTCTATATGAAATCGTTCCAGGGTTTGTCCTTAACTTTGTTGTATCTGTTGTTGTCAGCTTAGTTACGTATAAAAAGAATGAAGAAATCGAAAAAGAATTTGATGAAAGCGTCCGCTTACTTAATGATGCTTCATAGTGATTCAAAAAAAGCTCGGAACTTAATCCGAGCTTTTTTTATTCCGCAATTGCTTTAGCCATAATGTCCAGCTTCATTACCGTATTCCAGTTCCGCACTGTTGAAGGTACGCCAAGTTTTGGAAGCTGGGTTGCCAATTTAGAATCCCGGATGCTTTGGCGGAAAAAGAGATATACTTCTTTTCCGATTACTTTGCATTCATCCTTTTCACTTTCAAAGTTTTGCAAATGGTCAATCCCACCCTGAGAAGGTTCGCCCCCTAAAAAGGCTATTTGAATGCTTTCCCCTACTTTTAAGACTTCCGTCGAATAAGGGCAGTCGTGAATTATCCGTTCGTATTCCTCCGCTGTTCTTAATATAACCGGGACTGGAAACCCAAAAGTTTTCTTTATTTCTTCCTCCAGCTGCCCGCTAAGCCTTTCTGTTTCCACATCTGATTCAAACAACACATTTCCACTTTGAATATATGTTTTCACTTTTTGTAAACCCATGTCCTCTAATAGACTTTTGAGGTCTGCCATTTTAATCTTATTATGCCCTCCAACATTGATCCCCCGGAGTAATGCAATATAAATAGTCATTTATGTACTTCGCTTATTTAATTGGTTCCCCTCCTTAAATCTTAACATCTGTGGAGCAAATTAAACTACATAAGTTGAAGGATATTTGTTTGGGTTTGGAGAAAATAGTGAACATTAACACATTGGGAGGAAGGAAATATGGTTCTGCAAAGAGTAACTTTAATTACAATAGGAGCAAACAATTTACCTATTTTGCGTTCGTTTTATCAATCATTGGGCTGGGAAGAAACGGAAATTAGTTCTGACCAATATGCTGTTTTCAAAACGGCTGGGGTTCTGCTATCATTGTTTCCAATTGAAGAATTGGCGAAGGATGCTGGCATTGAGCTCTCCCGCTCAACAGAAACTTATCACGGTGTAAGCTTTGCTATTAATGTTGAGCAGCCAGAGCAAGTCGACGTGACCATTGAGGAAATCCGTCAGGCAGGGGGAAAAATATTAAGGAAACCAAGTGATGCCTTTTGGGGCGGCAGGACAGCCTATTTTGCAGATCCCGAAAACAATCTTTGGGAAGTAGCTTGGAATCCCACCTCTGTATTTGATGAGCGCGGGGCGATGATTTCTTTTTAAAACCTTTTTTAATTAACCTATTGAGCTGCCTAGGCAGCTCTTTTTTTTCGACAAACTTCTTGATAGATTTGTGAGGAAAAGTCGATCATATGAAGGAAATTGGTCATTTCAATCAAACGTTTGATTAGCATCGAAAGCGACTAATTAAACGTTTGATTAAAAATGGTATTTGCCCCTATAAATAGTAGGTTTTTCTCTTAAAATAGGTGAGAATTATGCCGAAAATTTGGTTCATTGTCCTCAAATACTATAAAATACATGTCGAAAAGCTTCTATTATCCACTAAAATTACACATTTCGACAAGTTATCCATTATTTCTATATTAATCAAACGTTTATTTAGTAAGGTTGCAATTCCTTATTTTATTTGGATTTTTCCCGGGAAATTGAAAAAAACAATGTCGAACCATGTTCGACCTTTTTCTCACTAAAAAAGCTGGCAGAGTCGTTCTGCCAGCTTACCAATTTATCGTTTTTGTAATTCTTGCTGCAGCAATTGATTGACCAATTGCGGGTTGGCCTGTCCTTTGGTCGCTTTCATCAGCTGTCCAACAAGGAAGCCCACTGCTTTTGCTTTTCCATCCTTGAAATCTTCCACAGATTTAGGGTTCGCATCAAGAACTTCTTCAATAATTTTAAGCAGCGTTCCCTCATCTGAAATTTGAACAAGACCTTTGTCTTTCACAATTTGCTCGGCATCCCCGCCGTTTTCGATTAACTCTTTAAAAACGGTTTTCGCAATCTTTGAGGAAATTGTTCCGTTATCAATCAACTTGATCATGCTTGCTAAGCCTTCAGGGGTCAAGGCAACTTCATGCAGCTCTTTCCCTTCAGCATTCAAATACCCAGACACTTCACCCATTACCCAGTTGGAAGCCATCTTTGCGTCTGCACCGGCGTTAACCGTTGCTTCAAAGAAATTAGCTGTTTCTATTGTAACTGTCAAAACCTTTGCATCGTAAACTGGCAGCCCAAGCTCTTCCACATAGCGCTTTTGACGCTGGTCAGGCAGTTCGGGAATTTCAGCGCGAATTCGTGCCTTCCAATCTTCATCAATATATATATCCATCAAGTCTGGTTCTGGGAAATAGCGGTAATCATCCGAACCTTCCTTTACGCGCATCAGCAATGTTGCACCGGTAGCTTCATCAAAGCGGCGTGTCTCCTGATCGATTTTTCCACCTGAAGAAACCACTTCTCTTTGGCGCTTTTCTTCAAATTCAAGACCCTTGCGGACAAAGTTAAACGAGTTCAAGTTCTTCAACTCAGTTTTTGTTCCAAATTCTTCTTGCCCTACTGGACGAATGGAGATGTTGGCATCACAGCGAAGTGAGCCTTCTTCCATTTTACAATCGGAAACACCGGTATATTGAATGATTGATTTTAATTTTTCCAAATAAGCATAGGCTTCATCAGGGGTGCGGATATCCGGCTCCGAAACGATTTCAACAAGCGGAGTTCCCTGACGGTTGTAATCGCATAAGGAGTAGCCTTTTTCATGGTTCAGCTTTCCAGCATCCTCTTCTAAATGAATCCGGGTAATCCCAATTTTCTTCGTATAGCCATTTACTTCGATTTCAATCCAGCCGTGCTCGCCAATCGGCTTGTCAAATTGCGAGATCTGATAGGCCTTAGGATTGTCTGGATAAAAGTAGTTTTTCCGGTCGAACTTCGTGTGTGTCGCCACCTCGCAGTTCAAGGCCATTGCCGCTTTCATCCCGAATTCAACTGCTTTTTTATTCAGGACCGGCAATACTCCCGGGTAGCCAAGGTCAATGACACTTGTATTCGTATTTGGCTCAGCACCAAAATGGTTTGGGCTGGCCGAAAAGATTTTTGATTCGGTTTTCAACTCAACATGGACCTCAAGTCCAATCACTGTTTCAAATTCCACTTTCTCCACCCCCTACAATCCTGGCTTCTGTTTATGAAAATCTGTTGCCTGTTCAAACGCATGTGCTGTGCGATAAACCGTTGTTTCATCAAAATGTTTGCCAATGATTTGCAAGCCCAGCGGCAGGCCGCCATCAAAGCCACATGGAACTGAGATTCCTGGTAAACCGGCCAAGTTTAATGGAATCGTTAAAATATCATTGACATACATAGTCAATGGATCATCGATTTTTTCGCCAATTTTAAAGGCTGGTGTTGGCGTTGTTGGGCCGACGATAACATCATATTTTTCAAAAACATCTTCAAAGTCTTTTTTGATCAACGTACGTGCCTGCTGTGCCTTTTTATAATAAGCATCATAATAACCAGAGCTAAGCGCAAAGGTTCCAAGCATAATCCTGCGTTTTACTTCTTCTCCAAAGCCTTCAGCTCTTGTCTTTTTATATAAATCCATTAAACTTTCGGCATCAGGGGCACGATAGCCGTAACGTACGCCATCAAAGCGGGCCAAGTTCGCTGATGCCTCAGAGGATGAAAGCAAATAGTAGGTTGCAAGAGCATACTTTGAATGCGGCAGTGATACTTCTTCCCAAACTGCCCCCAGTCCCTCAAGCACTTTTAAAGCATCTAACACAGATTGACGGACTGATTCACTGACACCCTCGCCTAAATACTCTTTCGGGACAGCAATTTTTAAACCCTTCACATCTCCTGTCAGAGCACTGGCGAAGTTTGGAACCTCTACAGGCGCAGAGGTTGAATCCATTGGATCTAAACCAGAAATCGCCTGCAGCAGATAGGCATTATCCTCTACTGTTCTCGTAATCGGTCCGATTTGATCAAGTGATGAGGCAAATGCAACAAGGCCAAAGCGGGAAACACGACCATAGGTTGGCTTTAATCCAACCACACCACAAAACGCTGCCGGCTGACGGATGGAACCGCCTGTGTCGGAACCTAATGAAAACAGGACTTCCCCTGCTGCAACGGATGCTGCTGAACCACCTGAAGAACCACCTGGAACCGTTTCAAGATTCCATGGATTGCGTGTTTTTTGGAAACGTGAATTTTCGTTTGATGAACCCATGGCAAACTCGTCCATGTTAAGCTTACCAATGGTAACTGTTTCTGCCTGTTGAAGCTTCTGCACAACAGTCGCATCATAGATGGGATCAAAGTTTTCAAGTATCTTACTCGCACAGGTTGTCCGTAAGCCCTTTGTCACCATGTTATCCTTTAATCCAATCGGCATGCCGAAAAGCAAGCCCTTTGTCACATCCGTGTTTAGCTTCTCATCAAGCGATTTCGCTGTAAGGCGCGCCCGTTCTTCGTCCAACGTTAAAAAAGCCTGGACTTTGTCCTCGACCTGGGCAATTCGTTTATACGATTCATCAACGAGGTCTGAAACCTTTAGTTCTTTTTTATGTAAAAG
Organism: Neobacillus sp. NRS-1170; assembly: GCF_050468025.1. Lineage (NCBI taxonomy): Bacteria > Bacillati > Bacillota > Bacilli > Caryophanales > Bacillaceae > Neobacillus > Neobacillus sp. NRS-1170. The sequence continues at coordinate 15,605 of NZ_JBITPF010000067.1, forward strand.
CTCGTGCAGATCTGAAACTTTATAATCAAATAAACTCATTCTTTTCACTCCTTACTCTCCCAAAATCGATGGTACTTTTATTTGGCCAGCCTGATGCTCCGGCGCATTTTTTAGTACCTCTTCACGCGGCAAGCCTTGTTTCGAAATGTCCTCCCGCAATACGTTTTTCAAATCAAGTACGTGGTATGTAGGTTCTACATTTTCTGTATCCAATTCATTTAACTGTTCTGCAAATGTGATAATTGCATCCAGCTGCTTGGTGAATTTTTCAACTTCTTCTTCAGATACTGCTAAACGAGCCAGATTGGCCACGTGCTTAACCTGATCAGTGGAAATTCGTGACATGTTCCATAACCCCCCAATCCCTTTTTTCAGTTTTATTTTAATATTGATAATATCAAACTTTTGCGCTTTACTGCAATGATTCCTACATCAGTATTAACAATTCTGAGGTGTTTTAGATTACTAGCATGAAAAAAAGGAGCATTGCCCCCTTATTTTTCGTAGAACTCCATATGTGTTTTTTCCTGCTTATAGTAGTCCAATCTGTCCTGCAATGTCCCTGTATGAAATTCAAACTTATGGCCATCAGGATCCGTGAAATAGATCGACTTTTTATCCCTTTCATCCCTTTGACGACCGGGAAGGATATTGACGTTCAATCCCTTAAGTTTCTCGGTTATTTTATTAAAGTCTGCTTCATCGATTGAAAAAGCAATATGTGTATAAGATTGATAAATTTCATTTCGAGGGATATCTCTTTCTTCATTAAGAGCAAGCCAGTTTCCATTAAGGTCAAAATAAGCAGTACTTCTTCCTTTTACCAGTAGCTTAGCATCAAAAACCTGCTGATAAAATTCAATCGATTTCTCTAAATTGGTAACAGAAAAAAGCAGATGGTTTATACCTTTTACAGACATAAATCCCCCTCCAATTAGCTAACTTTCTTTCTTTTTGTAAATTGCTTTTTCTTAAACTTGGAGAAAAAGTGAATGATTTTAATAGGTAAGAACCCCAGAAACCCTCCAAGGGTGTTTAAAATTAAATCATCGACATCGAAGCTGCCAAATTCAAATAACAGCTGCAGAACTTCGTAGGTTAAACTAAGACTGAATGCGGCAAGAATGACAGGTTTCAATTTTAAGAACTTTTTCGATAATAATGGTAAAATAAACCCTAATGGGGCAAAACCGATAACGTTCCCGACTAAATTCTCAATTATAATACTAAAATTGATATCAGCTAAGTAAAGGTAAAAGTAAATCGTTTTAAATGGCACGAAATTGTTGGAACGCCAGTGGTATTCATTGTAGGTAAAATTAAAATGATGAATAATCTCTGATAACGGAATATATTTGAATAAAATAAGTTTTGTCAGTATGGCTAAATAAAGAAACAGAACTATGGTTAAAGCAAATTTTTTTAATATTTTCATCCTTACACTACTCCAAAATAATTTACAGCGCTCCTATAAAAATACCATATATTTTCAATCTTGCACTAGATAAAAAGGAGGAATTTAAGATGGCTGAACATCACTTTCATTTAAAAGCTAATTGGCCGGGATTAAGGAATGATGTTGGAGAAATTGAAACCGCGAACTTGAAGACGAAAGTGTCAATCCCCCCTGAAATGAAGGGTCCGGGAGTTGGCACCAATCCTGATGAAATGCTGCTTGGGGCTGCCGCAACCTGCTATATCATTACTCTTGCTGCCATCATGGAGAGAAGCGGGCTTGAGAAGGAAAGCTTAACGATGGAATCCGAGGGAATTGTGGATGTCACCAAAGGGGTTATTACTTATAAAAAAATTATTCATCAGCCACATATTGTCTTGAAAAGGAATGCTGCCGAAAAAGAGATTGAATTGGCACATCGTCTTGCCAAAAAAGCGGAAGCCTCCTGCATGATCAGCCGCGCTGTCCAAGGGAATGTTGAAATGGAGTTGCAGGCGACTGTTGAAGTTGCGGCTGCCGAATAAAAGGCGTCAATCCGTTTGGATTACGCCTTTTTCTTATTTTAATTTTTAAAAATTCTAGCGAACAGCCCCTTTTTCTTTTTGTCTGGCTGATTAATCGGGACATTTTTCGTAATAAGGATTTCCTCTTTATCAATGGCATAGTTCATCGCCAAGATTAAGCCAAACTCCGTATCATGGCCTTTATTCGTTACAATGGTGTGTTCAATTTTATTTTTGGTGGCAACTTTTACATACTTGGATAGGTTCTCATAGCTCATACTGCCGTTTAAAAAAAGATGCGCTCTAGGGTTTTCCTTCATGTGCCGTTCAATTTGGGGATAAACCTTTGTTTCTGCTACCTGGCTTTTCAACAGTGCCACAATAATCCGTTCACGCAATGTCCCTAAGTATTTACGCCGCTCATCAGGCTTTGTTTCCAGAGGCCCATGGATTCCTTGCTGCAATACCTCTTCCACGGTTTGTTTTTTCAAAAAAATCAACTCCATATAAAAGGCTATTATTTTGTATGATAATAACTTAAAAAATGTGCCTTTTCAAAAAAAATGGGGTTACGACCAAATCGAGAGTAAAACAAGGTTATCCGAGAGTAAAACCGTCTTATGCGAGAGCAATTCAACTTGTTGAGAATAATCATTGCTCATCCGAGAGTATTCACCCACTATCCGATAGTAATCGCAGCTCCTCCGAGAGTATTCACCCACTATCCAAGAGTAAACTACCCCTATAAAAAAATCCCCCTCTCCATACGGAGAGAAGGATTCAAATCTGCATTTATTTTTTCGCTGAGAATTGTTCTTCTTCGGTAGAACCTTTCAATGCTGTTGTGGATGAGGTTCCACCAGAGATGACCATGGATACTTGGTCGAAGTAACCAGTACCAACCTCACGCTGGTGACGTGTTGCAGTGTAGCCGTGTTGCTCGCTGCCGAACTCAGCCTGCTGTAATTCGGAGTAAGCTGCCATACCGCGCTCTTTGTAGCCGCGGGCAAGCTCGAACATGCTGTGATTTAGCGCATGGAAACCTGCTAGTGTTACGAACTGGAACTTGTAGCCCATTTTGCCGAGCTCTTGCTGGAATTTTGCAATCGTTTCTTCGTCCAGTTTCTTTTTCCAGTTGAAGGAAGGTGAGCAGTTGTAGGCTAATAGTTTGCCAGGGAATTGCTCATGGATGGCTTCCGCAAATTGTCTTGCTTCTTCAATGTTTGGCTCTGAAGTTTCACACCAGATTAGGTCTGCATATGGCGCATAAGCTAAGCCGCGGGCAATCGCTTGATCAATCCCTGCCTTTGTACGGAAAAAGCCTTCTGGTGTCCGCTCTCCTGTAATGAATGGGGCGTCATTCATATCGATATCACTAGTGATTAAATCCGCAGCGTTGGCATCCGTACGAGCTACTAAAACTGTAGGAACGCCCATAACGTCTGCTGCTAAACGAGCAGCAATTAAGTTTCGAACCGCCGTTTGGGTTGGCAGCAACACCTTACCGCCTAAGTGGCCGCATTTTTTCTCGGAAGATAGCTGGTCTTCAAAGTGAACGCCTGAAGCACCTGCTTCAATCATCCCTTTCATTAATTCGAAGCAGTTTAACTGTCCGCCAAAGCCGGCTTCAGCATCGGCGACGATTGGTGCGAACCAGTCAATAGAGTTGTCACCCTCAGAGTGAGTGATTTGGTCGGCACGCTGTAAGGCTTGGTTAATTCGTTTTACAACGCTTGGTACACTGTTTGCTGGGTATAAACTTTGGTCCGGGTACATATGTCCGGAAAGGTTGGCGTCTGCTGCAACCTGCCAGCCGCTTAAGTAAATGGCTTTCAGTCCTGCTTTTACTTGCTGAACAGCCTGATTTCCTGTCAAGGCGCCAAGGGCATTGATGTAATCCTCTTCATTCAAAAGCTTCCAAAGCTTTTCTGAGCCCTTTTTTGCTAATGTATGTTCGATATCAATCGAGCCTCGAAGCTTGATAACATCCTCCGCCGTATATGGTCTAGTAATCCCGTTCCAGCGCTTATCTAACTCCCAGCTTTCTTGCAACCCCGCTACTCTTGAATTTGTCATTTTAAATTCCTCCTATTAATCTATTAATTTTATTTTTTTATAAACTTTCATATCCAGCTAACGTTTAAAATAGCCTTCAAACAGTTAACTGCCGTCGGTATAGGCTTGTGCACCTATTTCCCGTTGGAATTTAACCCTGCATTGTAACAGTTCAATCAGCCTGCTTCCGAATTTACACTCAAACTCTTCAGTAAAATTTAATGCTTCTGGTGTTAAAATCTCATCATACTGGGCTTTCGAAGCCCTGGACACCTCAATACGAGACTTTTGCGTCGACACGAACTAGATCACCTCTTTGTTATAATACAGTAACTATCCTCGTTTTGTATTATATAACACACTTTTCAAAAATGGAACTACTTTTCTGAAAATTTTATAAAAATAGGTAAAATAATCCTTAAGTCATACTGATTAATACTTTCGTACTAGCACCATATAAAAAAAGCAGGTACCCTAATCTAAGGTACCTGCTTGCTCATTATATAATCTTTGAAAATCCTGCTCGCGATTTTCACTTGATAAAAAATTCGTACTTACAATGGCTTCCAATAGTTTTCTTTTTAAAGTTGCATCCTCCACCTCTTTCAAAATCCATTGTCGCTTTAAAAATAGAAATTCCAAATAAGCTTCATAGGACTCATTAAACTGCTGTTCAAGCTGTTCACGAATTTTCCTTGCAAGAGTTGGACTTGCACCGCCAGTTGAAACAGAAATGCTTAACCGGCCACGCTGCAAGTGTGCGGGAATATGAAAATTCGATTCATCTGGATTATCGGCAATGGTTACGAGCTGGTGAGAATCTGCCAAATCTTTCACCATTTGATTTAATGTTTGATCATTTGTCGCTGCAAAAATCATAAAAGCACCATAAACATCTTCTTCAGAAAAAGGCCTTTGCTGCCAAACAAACTTACCCTCGTCCGCAAGTTTTTGAATCGTTTCCGTTATCTCCGGACTTATTACGATAATATCTGCTCCAGTCCCAAGTAAACCGTTCACCTTTCGCTCGGCAACTTTACCACCGCCCACGACTACCACTTTTTTGCCCTCAAGCCGTAATATAATGGGATAGAATGAGTTCATTGACGACCCTCTAAATAATTAATCAAGGCTTCCTTCGTTGCTTGTTCCGGCATACCATCCGACCGAAGCCCCACTGCCTCAACTGCATCCAATGTTTGTTTCCCCATACTGATTACTTGTAAATCTTTCAAAAGCTCTGCAGCGGAAATGCCGCATTCACTTAATGCTTTGATAAATGGTTCAACTGCGGCGCTGCTTGGGAATACCATGGTATTCAATGCTGCTTCTCCTAACATTCTTTTAAAAATAGGCATGAACTGCTGGTCGATTTCTTTCTTACCTGTAACCATCACGTTTTCATAGCCTTTTATCAAAATGCTATCATCGCCGACAACAAGATAATCTCCAGGTAGTTCTGCTAGATGAGCCTTAAATCCACGGCTGTTTAGTGCTTTAATGGTTTTAATTGATGCTCCATAAAAGTCCGCTTTAATCGTTCTGATATCTAATTGCTGCTCTAACACGGCTGTGAAAAATTCTTCCACACTTTCAGGTGAGGCAAACAGAATTTTTTCAAAGGCAGCCGCTTTTAAAACATCTATTGGTAAAGGAGTCTTCTTCCATTTTGGAAATTCAATTACATCGGCTCCAAGTGCCATTAATTCCTTTGCCAGTACGCTAGGGCTAGTACCTGTGCGAGCGAGCAAAATCTGCCGGCCATGTAGTGGTTTTTTTTCAAACCAGCTAATTTTTTCACGGATGGAAATGACCTCGCCGACAAGAATAATAGATGGATTGCTGAACTTTGCTTCCAACACTTTAGCTGATATGTCAGCCAATGTACCTTGCAAGGTTTTTTGACGGCCAAAAGTGCCCCATTGAATTAAGATCACAGGAGTGGTTGAAGGCTTTCCATTACGAATAAGGTTTTCACATATAAACGGTAAATTTCCGACACCCATGTAAAAAGCGATGGTATCCACACCGCGGGCTAGGCTTTCCCAGTCCAAATTTGGTTTTCCATCCTTGGATTTATCATGGGCAGTAACGACTGCAAAGGATTCTGCGTGCTCCCGATGGGTTACCGGAATCCCGGCATATAGGGGTGCTGCAATCCCTGAGGTTATGCCTGGGACGATTTCATAAGGAATTTGATGCTGCGCCAGGGCTTCCGCCTCTTCACCCACCCGGCCGAAAACACCTGGGTCGCCGCCTTTCAAACGAACAACTATTTTGCCTTGTAAGGCTTTTTCTACCAGAAAATCATTTATATTTTCCTGGCGCATAAAGTGGCGCTCCGGCAGCTTGCCTCCATAAACCAGTTCGCACTTGTTTGGGGCAAATTCCAACAGCTTCGGGTTGGCTAGACGGTCATAAAGAATGACATCGGCTTGCTTGATTGCATCCAATCCTTTTACGGTAATTAATCCGATGTCCCCTGGCCCTGCGCCTACTAAAAATACCTTACCTTTTTCCATCGTTCAGCCTCCCCCGCGAATATTGCTTACTCTAGTATAATAAAAATAATATCATTTTCTAATTCTACCTTAAACGTCCTAACTTGTCCTTCATCTGGTGCCTGCACTTTTCCATCTGCTAATGAAATTTTCCAATCATAAACAGGACAATATACGTATTCACCACTAACTAACCCTTCGGAAAGGACGCCCCCCTTTGGATGGGGGCTGCGGTCTTCAATGGCATACACCTTGCCATTTGTTAATTTAAATATAGCAATTTCCTTGTTATCAATTTTGATGGAATAGCCGGATCTCATCTTTACATTTGAATAATGGGCAACTGGTATACGAGTTATTGTTTGCAGCATGTCGACTCACTCCCCCACCTTGACAGTGTGTTTAGTATAATACTTATCTTTAATTTCTTCACTTTGAATCGCTTCATTCCATGGTTCACTGTATTTTTTCAATGTTTTATCCATTCGCTCATTCAAAGCCTTACGAGTTTCTTCGTTTGCTAGAACTTCTTTTACATGATCAAGGCCAACGCGCTCCATCCACTTAGAAGTCCGCTCCAAGTAATTAGCCGTTTCCCTATAGTATTGCAAATAGGCACCAGTCACTTCCATTACTTCTTCTGTCGTTTTGACTGTGCATAGCAAATCGCCAGGGCGAAGGTCAACACCGCCGTTACCGGCTACATAAATCTCCCAGCCGCCATCAATGCCGACAAAGCCGATGTCCTTGATGCCTGCTTCTGAACAGTTTCTAGGGCAAGCTGATACCCCCATTTTTACTTTATGAGGTGTATCGAGACGTTCAAATTTCTTTTCAAGCTCAATGCCTAGAGCCATAGAATCCTGTGTACCATAGCGGCAGAACTGGGCGCCGACACAGGTTTTGACCGTACGAAGTGTTTTTCCATAGGCATATCCTGACGGCATATCGAGCTCTTCCCACATACCTGGCAGGTCTTCCTTTATGACACCGAATAATCCAATTCGTTGTCCTCCTGTTAATTTTACTAGAGGAACGTTATATTTTTCAGCAACTTCGGCAATTTTTTTCAAATCTGCTGCGGTAGTCACCCCGCCATACATTCTTGGAACAACAGAATAAGTTCCATCCTTTTGGATATTTGCATGCATTTTTTCATTAACAAGACGGGAATCACGGTCATCCTTATACTCATCCATGTAAATCATGCCAAGATAGTAGTTAATCGCCGGACGGCATTTTGTACAGCCTTCTTCATTGTTCCATTCAAGCACGTTCATAACTTCTTTCACGCTTGTTAAGCCCTTGACTTTGATTTCTTCGAGCAATTCCTCGCGGCTTAAGGTTGTACAGCCACAAATACTAGTCTTTCCGGCCATTGCTGCATCAAATTGATGACCAATCGTATGGGCAAGAATTTGGCTGACCATCGGTTTACAGCGGCCGCAAGAACGTCCAGCATTCGTGCAATGGCTTACTTGATCAAGTGTTGTCAAGCCTTGTGTTTGAATCGCCTCTACAATCGCACCCTTTGTGACTCCGTTACAGCCGCACACAAGTTCATCATTTGGCATGGAGGCTACATCGCCGCCTGCCTCAGCGCTGCATTCAGTTTGAAAAATCGAAACACCGCTGACATCATCTTTTTTCGTCAGCATGCGGAATAGTTTTGTACTTTCTTTTGTGTCGCCGTACATCACAATCCCAACAATTCGATTATTTCTTGTTAAAACACGTTTATAAATTCCCTCAAATTCGTTGTAAACCATAATGGATTTGGTTTGGCCATCATCAAAGATTTCTCCAGCTGAGAACAGGTCGACTCCGGCAACCTTCAGCTGTGTTCCGGTAACCGATCCTGTGTAAGGTTCTGCATTTAGCCCACAAATACGGTTTGCAAGCACCTTGCCTTGTTCGTATAATGGCGCAACCATGCCATAAACAATTTCTCTATGTTCTGCACATTCACCAACAGTGTAAACACTTGGCACACTTGTTTCCATAAAATCATTTACGACGATGCCGCGGTTAACATAAATCCCACTGCTTTTTGCTACGTCATTATTGGATTTAATCCCAATAGCCATGACAACGAGATCCGCTTCCACTTCTGATCCATCCTTAAAGCGCAGACCTGTTACGCGTTCGTCGCCAAGGATTTCGACGGTTTCCTTTTCCATTAAAAAGTTCATGCCCTGTGATTCTAGTTCTGATTTCAGTAGTGATGAAGCAATTGAATCTAATTGGCGTTCCATTAAATTTGGCATAAGGTGTACCACATCGACCTTCATGCCCAGGTTCAACAATCCCCTTGCCGCTTCAAGGCCAAGCAATCCACCGCCAATTACCACAGCCTTTTTATAATGCTCGGCTGATTTGATCATCATTTCACAATCATGGATATCACGGAAACCGGTCACGCCGATTTTGTCAGCACCTGGGATTGGCAGAATAAAAGAATTCGAACCCGTGGCAATAATTAATTCATCATAGTCCACTTCATGGCTCTGGTCGCTGATGACTCGTTTTCCGTCCACATCGATTTTGACTATCTCTTCATCCGTAAATAATTGAATATTATTTTCCTTATACCAATCAAACGGATTGATAATGATTTCATCAAAGCTGGTGTCGCCCTGAAGGATGTTTGATAATTTAATACGGTTATAGTTTGGATGTGGTTCTTTTCCAAAAATCGTAATCTCAAATTGTTCTGGTGCCAGTTTGAGAATTTCTTCAATTGTCCTGACTCCTGCCATTCCGTTACCGATCATCACTAATTTTTTCATGTTGGGTCTCTCCCTATTTATTAATTACGTTTTCTCTATAGCTATATTGTAATTTCATTACTGCTTTAAATTTGTGATGTTCGTCACTTCCCAATCATCTTTGTGAATGATTTCACATAATTGTCAAAAACCCAAGCCTTCGAGCGTCCCGCTAAACTAGAAGAGGGTGCCCATTGGGGCACCCTTTTTTAAGCCGGTTGTTTATTTTTATGCCAAAGTTGTATTCGCTTTATTTGGGAATTAAGAACCGGGACAAGTGTACCAATTATAGCAACCGGGACAAGTTCCCATATTACCAATGGCGGGGTGATCAGAATGCCGGATCTATTTATCGCAAACAAGACAAGAAAGTAAGCTAAACTGCCCGTTAGCCCTGCAACCCAGTTGGTCTTTTTAAAAATGAAAAAGCAAAGCGGAATTAATATAATCGTAATCGGGACATACGAAGTTGGGTAGCCGACGGCGAAAAAGATCGTTTTCCCCACAAATCTGAGCAGGATATACAGTGCTGCAGCCGCAACAGGAATGGAAAAATCGCGGTAAATCCTAATAATGATAACCGTTAAGGCAGCTACCATTATCACAGAATAAATCGGATACACCCATTCCGGAATGCCGCCAAAAATTTGGGAGGCTGGATCCGATATTAAATCTAATATTTCTTTTGAGGCAATCGATTTTCCATGGATGTACTGATTATAGGAAATAGCCCCATTTTCCTGCTGCATGTTCGGAAACATAAAACATTCAAGGAGAAACATCGCAAACCACGTGTGCATCGACTTCCATGTCGGTTTCACGTCCCGGCTAAATATAAAATATCCCCGCCAAACTCCAAAGATCATTATATCGGTGGCAATGTAATAAATAAAATGGGTCGGACTCCATGTTGTTAAATCAATGCCGTAGGCAATATGATAAGTAAAATCTAAGGGAATCCCAATTAAAAATAACGCATAGCCAATGGTAATCAGGTTTCTAGAAAAGCGATCCATGTGCTTAGTCTGCCGCCACTCTTGGAAGAGCAAAATTGCTCCTAGAGCAAAACCTAATGTATTAACAATATGGGGTATGGAGTATTCTTCGAATAAATATTTAAAATGATAGGATGCATCCCATGCGGAACCAATGAATTTTAATAAAAAGGCAATTACCCACAAACGATAATATTTCATATATACCTTCTCCCTTCGCCTAGCCAAGTAAATCAAATATGTCCCCGTATATCGCGATGAGGACATAATTAATCACTATGGCAATTCCAAACGTAATTCCCGCGATCCGCACCTTCTTTTGTGTAAATAGTCTATACATAAAGATAATTCCAGAGCTGACAACAAAAACATTGCATAGTAAAAAGGTCCAAAGTAAATTTTCACTATGTGCAACCGCTGTAACATGTAACAAATAGAACGGTATCACCTGGCCAGTTCCTCCAATAATAATTACTTCTTAATTTAATGACGAATTATTCCTTTAAATTGTTTCAATTTTATTGTGACTTCTTTATATTAACATTATTTTTGCTATGGTCGACTTGTTGTTGTCAAAAAGTCCTTGCATTGGTGGAAATAGGGAATGTATATTTAGTAGAATGGAAACTGCGAAAGGAGAATGACCTTGAGATATTATATGATTGCATTCTGTCTCTTATCTACGATTCTTTTATCGGCATGTAATCCCTTAAAAGTACCAAAGTCCACGACGGGCCATCAAATGAGTGCTGTGCCAACAGACGTGGTGCCGACAAATTCTGAATGGAAAATCTCGGACCATCCGAAAGCAAACGAAGATACACCAGTTTCAATATTAATCATGGACAAGACCAATACACCGTTTAAATCCTTTGATACTGTTCATGAGAAAAAAATGCATTTATTTATTGTTAGCAAGGATTTATCTTATTTTTCACATATTCATCCTGAATATAAAGGAAATGGGGAATTCTTTTTTAAAACGGATTTTCCGGCTGGAGGAGATTACAAACTCATCTCCGAATTTACCCCTAAAGGCGGTGGTGACCCAAGTATGGAAAGCCACTGGCTGCAGATTGAGGGTTCAGCAGCAAAGGAAGTGCCTCTCGTCGCTGATAAAAAGCTAACAAAGGTGGTGGAAGATAAAAAAGTATCCCTTTCGTTTGAAAATCTGACCGCTGGAAAAACTTCGCATATGACTTTCACCATTCGTGATGCCCAAAACAATAAACCGATTAAAACTCTTGAGCCCTATTTAGGGGCAATGGGACATGCTGTTGCGATAAGCGGCGATGCCCAAAAATACTTACACATTCATCCGATGACGATGAAAGGGAATGGACCAAAGGTTACGTTTATGACCATTTTTCCTGAAAAGGGAATCTATAAAATCTGGGGACAATTTCAACAAGACGGGAAAGTTTTCACGGTACCATTTGTGGTGAAGGTTCCTTGATTTTGAATGAAGGACTTTTCTATAGTTTATTTGGAGGATATGTTCCTCCATACAGCTTATGAAAGACATTTCACTAGTTTTTTTGTTAGTTTTTGTCCTTCATCCGTATTATGAAGGACATTTCGCCAGCTTTCTTTAAAGGTTTTGTCCTTCATTGACACCTAAGCAAAAAACCTCTTCTCAAATCTTGAGAAGAGGTTTCATATTTCTTAATACATTTCAGAAGTAGTTTTCGCTTGCATGTGAAGCAATAGGTAGTCAGGGCCGCCTGCTTTTGAGTCAGTTCCTGACATGTTGAAGCCGCCGAATGGCTGGTAGCCAACGATTGCGCCTGTACATGAACGGTTGAAGTACAGGTTACCAACATGGAAATCTTCACGAGCTTGCTCTAAGTGGGCACGATTTTTCGTGATAACGGCACCTGTTAAGCCATACTCAGTGTTATTGGCAATTTCAATTGCTTCAGTGAAATCCTTCGCTTTAGTGAAACCAACAACTGGGCCAAAGATTTCTTCCTGCATAATGCGGGCATCTGGAGCAAGGTCCGCAATAACAGTTGGCTTGATGAAGTAACCTTTAGAGTCATCTCCTTCGCCGCCGGCCATTAACTTACCTTCCTGCTTACCAATTTCAACATATTCCATAATCTTTTTGAACGCACTATTGTCGATAACTGGACCCATGTAAGAGCCCTGCTCAGTTGGATCTCCCATAGTTAATTGGTTCGTTAACTCAACAACGCGATTTAAAACTGTATCGTAAACATCTTCAACGATAACTGCACGAGAACATGCAGAACATTTTTGGCCGGAAAAACCAAATGCGCCAGCAACGATAGATTGTGCTGCAAGCTCTAAATCAGCTTCAGAATCAACAACGATCGTATCTTTACCGCCCATTTCAGCAATTAGACGCTTCATCCACACTTGACCAGGATTCACTTTTGAAGAACGATCGAAAATACGAAGTCCTACATCACGTGAACCTGTGAAGCTGATGAAACGAGTATCCTTATGGTCAACTAAGTAGTCGCCTACTTCAGCGCCGCTTCCTGGCACAAAGTTTAGTACGCCTTTAGGAAGACCGGCTTCTTCCATAACTTCCACGAATTTAGCAGCCACAATTGGCGTTGTAGAAGCTGGTTTTAAAAGAACTGTATTACCAGAAACGATTGCCGCAACAGTTGTTCCAGCCATAATCGCTAATGGGAAGTTCCATGGAGAAATGATGATGCCTACTCCTAATGGAATATAGTCATAGCGGTTAAATTCGTTTGGACGGCTATTAACCGGTACTCCATTTTTCATTGCAAGCATTTGGCGCCCATAATATTCTAGAAAGTCAATTGCTTCTGCAGTATCAGCATCCGCTTCTCTCCACGGCTTTCCTGCTTCTTTTGTTAAAAGTGCAGAGAATTCGTTTTTACGTCGGCGAATGATTGTTGCTGCTTTGAAAAGCACATCCGCTCGAACCTCTGCCTTTGTCTTTTTCCAAGTTTTAAATGCTTCTACCGCCGCCTGCATTGCTTTTTCAGCAAGCTCTTTGTTCGCTTTTGAAACGCGGCCAATCACTTCTTCTTTATTAGCAGGATTGTAAGAAACAATTTTATCTTCTGTCGTAACCTTCTCTCCGCCGATAACAAGAGGATAATCCTGTCCTAAATAACCTTCTACTGTTTTTAACGCATTAAGATAGGCCTGACGGTTTTCTTCTGTTGTAAAATCTGTGAATGGTTCGTGTTTGTATGGTTGTACCATTATTCTAAAACCCTCCTATGTATAAAACGTTTACACCCAATGTTCATTCTACATGATTCATTTATCAGTATCAAATGATAAAATTTTAAAAAAAGACCGGCGCAAAAGCCGGTCTTCTACTGGTAAATATAAACAAATGGTTCATCTTCGTTTGCCTTGCGGACAATTAACGCTTCAGGCCCGTCGACTGACGTAATACTTACAGAAACAGAAATATATTTAGGGAAATGTTCCATCACCAAACCTGTCAAATACTGGGTAAAACCAATTCCTTCTGTTTTCCCATAAAATTGAATAGGAATGGTTATATTTAATTCCTGGAGCTGATCTCCAACGTAAAATGCTTTGCCAATGACACCATTAAAATTAGGAAAATATTCTTCAACATCCTGCTTAAAGTTTAAGAAGGCAATCACATCATCACGATGATCTTCCTGGGCATCTGTTGAAGGGAATAAATAGTATTTTTCATTTCCTTTTTCCCAATCATTTAATGTCTGGCTGCCTTTGTCAACGGTTGAGTAAGCAATATATCTGCCAGGAATAACAGAAGATTTGCTCTGCTGCATAAATAAACCAATCGTAATCGGTACATCGGCTAAATTTTTCATCGCCCGCATCCGCTTTACGACTTCCTCAGCCATCTTCTTGCCTTCCCTTTCCATTTCAGCATAATCAATTTTTTTCTCATAAACAGGACCATCTTTTACGGTTTGATAGTAGTAGATGGAATTGAGGGCAAGTCCAATCGAAACACCGCCAAGAGACACATTTCCCTTATCGTCTTTCGTTAAATAATCATGTTCTAAGATATGAGCCAAATAAACCGGTGATGTTGGTTCAGCACCAGACGCCGCTGTATTTACAGGGTTTAGCCCGATATTTTCTGTGGCTTTAAGGCCTTCATCCTTTAATTGTGGATCCGTAAATTTACGGTTTAACCAAAGTCGTATCGTCTTTCCTTTAATTTCCTGACCTTCACGAAAATAATACTTATCAGTACTGAAACTATTTTGGGCGATTCGCATTAGTCCCGTTTCAAATTCGTTCAGGTCATAGCGAGTATTAATATTATTCACGACCAACCCGCGCGCTTCCCCAGGCTCAAATGGCAGGATGGTCCGGTAATAATTGTCTGATATATTATATTTAGGAATAATCGCCTTCCCTTTTACTTTCTCCTTTGATTGAACCACTTCATTTTGCTTCTGAAAATTCGGTGCACAGGCACTCAGCAAAAAAACAAAGGAGAGAGCAAGCAATGAGAGCTTTCTCACGTCGATAACACCTCTTACTACTTATTTAATTCTACTAAAAGCTTCTCCTCATCCCAAACTTCAATTCCCAGTTCTTGCGCCTTGGCTAACTTAGAGCCGGCATCTTCACCCGCGATGACGAGGTGGGTTTTCTTACTTACGCTGCCCGCCACATTGCCGCCAAGCGCTTCAATTTTTTCCTTCGCTTCATTTCGCGATAATTGCTCAAGCTTTCCTGTTAAAACAACCGTTTTTCCCGCAAAAATAGAATCCGATTCTTCAGCGGAAACAGGTTTTGCTCCTTTGTATTCCATATTGACTCCGGCAGTGATTAATCCTTGGATGAGCTCACCAGCCTCCTCTTGTTCAAAAAAGGCTACAATCGAATCGGCCATTTTATCACCGATTTCGTTAATGGCGATTAATTCATCCTTCGTAGCAGATGCCAGCACATTCATAGTACCAAAGCTTATTGCCAGCGTCTTGGCTGCTTTCGCCCCAACATGACGAATTCCTAACCCAAAAAGCAGCTTTTCGAGGGAATTACTTTTCGAAGCCTCAATGGCCTTTAATAAATTAGAAACAGACTTTTCACCCATTCGTTCAAGGGCTAATAGCTGATCGCGGGTAAGCTTATAAATATCAGCAACATCACTGATTAACTTTTCGGCAAAAAGCTGGCTGATCACCTTTTCGCCAAGTCCATCGATATTCATCGCATCTCTTGAAACAAAATGAATCAAGCCCTCGCGAATTTGGGCCGGACATTTCGGGTTAATGCACCTAAGGGCTACTTCCCCTTCAAGCCGGACAAGGTCGCTTTCACATTCTGGACAATGGGTCGGCATTTGGAAATCCCTTTCCTCACCTGTCCTTTGGTCAGCCAATACATTGACCACCTCTGGAATGATATCGCCTGCTTTTTTCACGACAACCTTATCGCCAATTTTAATATCTTTTTCACGGATTAAATCTTCATTATGCAAGGAAGCACGCTGCACGGTTGTTCCTGCTACTTTAACAGGCTCTAGAATGGCTGTTGGTGTAACTACACCTGTTCTTCCAACACTTAACTCGATATCCAAAAGCATTGTTACCACTTCCTCGGCCGGAAACTTATAAGCAATCGCCCAGCGCGGGCTTTTAGCCGTTGTTCCGAGTGCACCTTGCTGCTCTAAAGAATCAACTTTTATGACGATACCGTCGATTTCATATGGAAGCCCCGGGCGCTTTTCCACCCAGCTATTGACGAAATCAATGACATCATCAATCACCAAGCACTTTCTTCTTTCTTTATTCGTTTTAAATCCAAGATGGTCTAAGTAATCAAGACCTTCACTATGCGAAACAACGCCGCTTTCTCCGGTATTGCCAATGCCGTATAAAAAGACATCCAGTTTTCTCGAAGCAGCAATCTTCGGATCTAGCTGTCTTAGTGAACCGGCAGCGGCATTACGAGGATTAGCAAACAGCTCCTCGCCGCGCTCTTCGCGAACCTTGTTCAAGGCTTCAAAGGAGCGTTTTGGCATGTAGGCTTCACCTCGTACCTCTAGCGATACATTTTCCCGTAAACGGAGCGGAATCGATTTAATGGTTTTCAGATTCGAGGTAATATCTTCGCCAATCGTTCCATCCCCACGGGTCGCCCCTTGAACAAACAGCCCTTCTTCATATCTTAACGAAACGGCAAGTCCGTCAATTTTCAGTTCACAAACATAGGAAAAATCATCGCCTACTGCCTGTCGGATGCGGCGGTCAAAATCCCTTAAGTCCTGCTCATTAAAAGCATTCCCAAGGCTGAGCATCGGCGTCCGGTGCTCGACTTTTTCAAATACATCCAGAACGGCACCGCCCACTCGCACCGTAGGTGAATCTGGTGTTTTATACTGCGGAAACTTTTCTTCAAGCTCCTGTAATTCCTGCATCAGCCGATCATATTCAGAATCAGGAACGGTCGGCTCATCCAGCACATAATATTCATAACCGTATTGATTTAATAGGGTTCTAAGTTCATTAATTTTCTGCTCAGCGATTTGAAGGTCCATATACCCAGCCCTTTCATTAACATTTCAATCTTACGCTTTTTTAATTGGTGCGAATTTGGCGAGAAGGCGCTTGATGCCCACTGGACTTGGGAAGGCAATATCAAGCTCCGTCCCTTCTCCTTGGCCTTTTACACTTACGACAGTCCCTATACCCCATTTACCATGCTCGGCTTTATCGCCAACCTTCCAGCCAAGTTCATCTCCTCCGGAAGAGGCTGAAACTGGGCGCATGACGGGTTTTCGAGGTGCGGATGGGGTGCCAAATGTGCTTCCTCGGCCGCCAAATGAAGTGCCTGATGATCCAAATGACCTTGAGCTGCCAAATGGGGACGACTGGCGTTTTTCTGGTTCTACACCCTCTAAAAGGTCTTCCGGAATTTCGCTGATAAATCTAGATGCTGGGTTCATATTGGTTCGTCCGAACAAGGTTCTCATTTGGGCATTGGTTAAGAACAAGCTTTGCTCTGCACGTGTAATACCCACATAGGCAAGGCGGCGTTCCTCTTCCATTTCTACTTCTTCCATAAGCGAGCGGCTGTGTGGAAACACACCTTCCTCCATGCCAATCAAGAAGACAATCGGGAATTCTAAGCCCTTGGCTGAGTGCAGTGTCATTAGCGTAATCGAATCCGCTTTTTCGCCCTCTTCATCCAATGCATCAATGTCGGCTACCAAGGCTAAATCTGTTAAAAAGGCAATCAGACTCTTATCCTCGTTCGTATCTTCAAAGTTTTTGGTTACAGATAATAATTCCTCAAGGTTTTCTAAGCGGCTTTGTGCTTCCAATGATTTTTCTGCTTTGAGCATTTCCTTGTAACCAGTCTTATCAAGAACTTCTTCAACAAGCTCTGTAACGGATAAGAACTCCTGCATATTTGTATAATTGCGAACTAAGTCGCGGAATTCACTTGCGGCTTTCGTAATCTTAGGACTTACACCAATCAATTCAATGGAATCGAGTGCCTGATAGATGGAGATATCATGCATCGCTGCAAAATTAGCAATCTTATCAAATGAGGTTGAGCCAATTCCCCTTTTCGGTACATTGATAATCCGCTGCAGGCTGATGTCATCATCCGGATTGGAAATCAAACGCAAATATGCCAGCATGTCTTTAATTTCTTTTCTGTCATAGAATTTTGTACCGCCCACAATCGAATATCCGATGTTCGATTTAAGCAGCACTTCCTCCATAACACGGGACTGAGCGTTTGTACGATAAAGAATGGCAATGTCTGTTAGTTTATTTTTGTCATCACGGGTTAGTTCCTTTATTTTTCCTGCAACGAATTGAGCCTCAGACTGTTCACTATCAGCACGGTAATAAACAATTTTATTACCTTCCGGGTTTTCGGTCCAAAGATTCTTCGCTTTTCGGTTCAGGTTATTTTCAATAACCTTATTAGCCGCCATGAGAATCCTTTTGGTCGAGCGGTAGTTTTGCTCAAGCAGGATGACGGCAGCGTTCGGATAATCTTTTTCAAAGGAAAGGATATTGGCAATATCCGCCCCGCGCCAGCGATAGATGGACTGATCGGAGTCCCCGACAACACATAGGTTTTTGAAGCGCATCGCGAGCATTTTTACGAGCATATATTGGGCTCTATTGGTATCCTGATACTCATCGACATGGATGTATTGGAACTTTCGCTGATAATATTCAAGCACCTCTGGAACCCTTTGAAATAACTGAATCGTCGTCATAATCAGATCATCAAAATCGAGCGCCTGATTTTTGCGCAGCCGCTTTTGGTATTCTGTGTAGACCTCACTTACGGTTTGTTCAAAGAACCCGCCTGCAGTTTTCGCATATTCTTCTGGGTCAATCAATTCATTTTTTGCAGAACTAATCGCGCCTAATAGCGCCCGCGGGTCAAACTTCTTCGGGTCAAGATTTTTTTCTTTAAGAATCCCTTTAATGACTGATTGCTGATCAGTTGTATCAAGGATTGTAAAATTGCGGTTAAAGCCCATCCGGTCGATATCCCTGCGTAAAATACGTACGCACATCGAGTGGAAGGTCGAAATCCAGATTTCTTCCGCTGCTCCCCCCATCATTTTCCCGATTCTTTCTTTCATTTCGCGTGCAGCTTTGTTGGTAAAGGTAATTGCTAAAATGTTATATGGGTTTACTCGTTTTTCAACTATTAGATACGCAATGCGATGCGTTAATACTCTTGTTTTTCCACTGCCTGCTCCTGCCATTAATAAAAGCGGACCATCCGTTGCTTTTACTGCACTCTGCTGCTCTGGATTCAGGCCATTCAAAAGCTTATCCGTTAAATATTGCATAATTCCACCACCATTACAAACATTTGTTCTTATTTTTATTTTATCGTTCCTTGCATTCAAGCGCAAATTTCTACCGAACGCTTTTCACCGTTTCTAAGGCATTTTCAAAGTTGTCATAAAGTGCGTTGCCAACGACAATCACGTCGGCATGCTTGGCCATTTCTGCAGCTTGTTCCTTTGTAGAAATACCGCCTCCATAAAAAAGAGTTGTTTTTTCAAGAACCTTTTTCACGTCTGCTACGAGATTCACATTTCCATATTTGCCACTGTATTCAAGATAAAAAATCGGCAGCTGAAACATTTTTTCTGCCATCATCGCATAGGCCTTTACATCTTCGTTGGTTACGCTGGAATTGGACGCGGTTAGTTGGGCAGCTTTGCAAGCTTCATTCAAGATGCAATAGCCCTCCATGACTATTTCATCCCAGTCCATAATCTCACCGAATTCCTTTACAGCTTGATGATGAAGCCCTGTGATCCACTTCGTATCACTGCTATTTAAGATTGTTGGGATAAAATACAGGTCAAAACCCGGTGTTACGGTTTCAATGTTGGAAACTTCCAAGACGCACGGAACGGTATACCTTCGGATTCTTGCCATTAAATCAAGGACATTTTCAAGGGTCACTCCATCTGTTCCGCCGACCATCACGGCATCGGTGCCTGATTCACATATTTTTTCTAACTGGTCGTCTGAAATTTCTTTATTTGGATCGAGTTTAAACACGTGGCGCCACTCGCGAAAATCATACATTAAAGGATTCCTCCATTACATAAGTCCATTACACCATTATATCATTAGCCCATTCGATAAAAAAATAAAACAATGAAACTAGTTTTAGAAATGATAACCAATCAAAAAGAAAAGCGGAAGCGCCTTGACCATGGGCTGGACAAAAAGAAAAACCGAAGAGTCTCTCTCCGGTTTGTTTATACTTCTTCCGCTTTGCTGTTTTCTTCTTTAATTCGTTCCAAAACCATTTCATACGTATCATTTCCAAAATTCAAGCAGCGTTTAACCCGTGAAATCGTAGCGGTACTTGCGCCAGTTTCAGTTTCAATTTTGTGGTACGTATTTCCCTCACGGAGCATTCGGGCAACATCTAAACGCTGGGCAAGAGACTGAATTTCATTGATTGTGCACAAATCATCAAAAAATCGGTAACATTCTTCTAAATCCTTTAATGAAAGCACTGCTTTAAATAATTGATCGAGCTCTTTTCCCCGTAATTTATTTATTTGCATATACTTTACCCCTTTTAGTTAATTTACATTAAATGAAACACTTTTTTGTAGTCCAGGATTGGTTGGAACAACATTGACCCATGTTTTCCCCGGTACTAAACGAACCTCTTCCCCATCCTTGATTGGAACAATTAAACCGTTCTTATTCTTCCATTCTACCTCGATTACTTTCCCTTTTTGCAGCAAATTACCTTTTCCGCCAGATTTAAGATCAATATCCCGGCGTCCATACGAATCAATCACTTGATGAACGGCTTCAATGATAAAAATATTATCGAGTAGCACCGGTTCCTCCGTATCTAAATCAACCGTTTGTTCTCCGCCTGAGAAGCGCTTATATTTGCCTAGTGTACTGTCATACTCGTAGGTTGAATCAGAAATCGCACTTTTTGAGTAGGAAATCATGACGGATTTGGCATCATTTCCTGTAATATTTTTGCTTTCTTCCTCTGTATAAAACTTAAAAGCCGGTGGACTTTTTTCCATTGAGTAATGTTTTTGTTCGGCGCCCTTTAAAATATTGTCATAGGTTATATAGGAGTTATGAGGTGCTTTCCGTGTGCTTGATCGTTTAAATAGCGTCCCATCGTAGACCATTCCATTCAAATTATCGATATAATTCCCTTCAAGCATTTTCTTTGCTTCCTCACTCCAGCCGTGTGCAACATACAGAGCATTCAACCCTTTAGCAAGTTCGATATAATAATCCCTTGCACTTCGGACAGGACCGATATTCGCCGGCTTTTCACTTTGAAAAACGGCCAGGAAACGGGTGATATCCCCCTCTGCCAGCACTTCATAGACGATATCAGCCTTGTTCAATCCCGACTGCGGTCTTGCTTTTGGATGATTATTAACCATTACTGCTACAGCTCTTCCATCGACAGCGGTCTTAGACCTAATACCAGTCAGCGGGAAAAAATAAGGGTCCTCTTGCTTCTGTTCATCTTTTTCCACTACTTTGTCAACTACTTCGTGCTTTTTTTCCGGCTCCTTAACCTTTTCCTTGTTACTGCAGCCAGAGAACAGTAAAAGGACAGCTGCCATGGCAACAGCCCACTTTTTCATCTATGCAACACCCCGAATTCCATCCTTGATGTTAAACGCTTTCACACTTTAACCCTTTACCTAATTACAGTTTAACGCATTATCGAAGGAAAGAGAACTGTTTTATTCATTACATCATACATCCCTTGCTGTGTAACGCGAATGTATGGTAAATGAGTAGAAGAAAAGAACAATAAACTGTACATCAGATCGGAAAAAGAATAACCTCTGGCCGCTAGCTCTTCAAACAATCTTTTTTCCTGAATCATTAATTCTTCTACCGACGCCTCAGACATGATTCCGCTTAACTTCAGCGGCAGCTCGCAGACAATCTCGGCGTTCTCCATCACTACTATCCCGCCGCCCTGCTCTTTCATTCTATTAAAAGCATGAAGCATATCTTGTTTATTTTTTCCTATTAAAATAATATCTCCTGTATTCGAAAACGAGCTTGCTAAAGCAGAAAGCTTGGTTGCAAAGCCTTTTAAGATAGTATTAATCCGCCATTTTCCTTGCCGGTCAATTAATGTAAAAAAGCATTCATCATGATTGGTTGGCAGTTCATCACCGGAAACATCAATCGCGATCGAATAGGGTTTTGTGATAACGGAATTCTCCATTTTCACTCCAAAGGGCATCGAGAATTGCAAATCATCCATTGTTAATTCCCAATCCAGCTCCATTGGCTTTAATCCATATGGAGCCCAATTGATGGAAGGATAAGCGTCTTCTACCTTCACACCATCACGCTTCACCCATTTCCCCTTAGCAAGAACGGAAACAGGTGTTGGATTTTCGATACTTGATAAAAAGTTAATATTGGCAACACGGCCAGTAGCAATATTACCATGTAAATGATCAATATTGTAGTATCTAGCGATATTTACAGTTGCCATATTATAGGCATCAATAACAGGAACTCCCTTTTCAATCGCAATCCGAATCATTTGATCGGTGATTCCCTCTTCGTAAAAAATCGATGAAGAACCATCCGTATTAAATAATAGTCTATCATATGCCTCGATGCCTAATCGTTTCATGTCATCCAATATTTGCGGAAGATCTGGGCGCAGGGAAGAGTACCTGAGCGACACCATATATCCCTGCATCAGGCGATTGTAAACGTCCTCACCTGTCATCGCTTCATGGTCACAATCAGCGCCTAAAAGCATCATTTTTGCTAATGTTTTTTCAGAAGCACCTGGAAAATGACCTTCGATTTGCTTGCGCATCCGCTTTGCTTCTTGAATCCAATGCAGCATCATATCATCGCCATCAAGCAGCTTCGGCCAGCCGGTCAGCTCGCCTCCCTGAAGGACAGCGTCGTGCTCAAGCCAGGACTTAATATTACTGTGTGAAAAAATTTCTTCTTCATGCAAAACCTCAGTTTGCGAATCAAAACGGCACCACCAAAACATCGTTGTTGGAATCGAACGAAGGTCCTTTAATAATGAGAACGCTTCCTTTTTTTTCATATTTAAAATCAGGGCCATATTGTCATTAATTAACGTCGTGGTTCCAAACTGTGATGCATAGGCTGCAAATGTATGGGGATTATATAAATTAAATGGATGAGCATGTGGTTCAATGTATCCTGGTACAAGGATTTTGTCCGTACAATCAATGATTTCACAGTTTTTTACATTAGCTGGCAGATTCTCGCCAATATACACAATCCGATCTTCGCAGATCCAAATATTAGCACGCATCCATTTGCGAAAGGTCTGATTTAAATACAAAGCATTTTTCAATAATATGGTGGGAGACGTTTTCCCATCCAAAACGGACACATGCATGCGTAAGTGTTTATTTTTCCAGCGATAGCGTTGTTCCAGCATACAAAATCCCTCCCTTTTTAAAAAACTATTTATATAATAAAATCTTGATTTATCAATAAAGAAAGCCCTTACAAAATTTCTTTAGATACTATACTATCATACTTTACAGTTTAAAGCAGTAAAGAAATGATAAATATTGTAAAAATATTGTGAAGGAGTGAACAAAATGAATATCAGACCAAATATCGGCCTATTAAACGCATTAATTCGGATTACCCTTGGTCTAACTGTTCTTGCATGGAGTACCTCTAAATTGGTGAAGCATCCGTGGCGGGATTCCTATTTATTCGTGGCTTTATGCGGAGCGATGAAGGTGGCTGAAGGGATTGTACGCTATTGTCCTATAACAGCACTTTGTGAAAAATGCCAAGGGATGATTGAGGAACACAATCATGCGGATGATTCAATGGATGGGATGGAAGGAATTGAGGTTCCTTATAATCCGACCTGAAATCAAAAAAGGGCGGCCGCGAACGGTCAGCCCTTTAATTGTAGTTAAGTACAACTCAAAAAACGTTCTCAATAGCCTTTGTACCGATATCTTTTCGATAAAAGACACCGTCACAATTTAATTTTTCAAGCTCAGCATAAACCTTTTTCTGCGCTTCAATTAAGTTTTCAGCTTTTGCTCCTACTAATAGGACTCTGCCCCCAGCTGTAGTGAAATCTCCTGCAGCATTTTTCCTCGTTCCCGCATGGAAGGTGAATAAACTTTTATCAATTTCACCCAATCCATGTAAAACAGCACCCTTTTGGTATTCATCCGGATAACCCTTCGAAGCGACCACCACACCGACCATGGACTGGGAATCCCATTCAAGGACCGGAACACCGCCATCTAGAAGTTCTAGGATCACAGCCACTAAATCTGACGACAGTCTCGGTAAAATTACCTGTGTCTCCGGATCACCGAAGCGAGCATTAAATTCTATCACCTTTGGACCTTCAGGTGTAGCAATTAAGCCCGCATACAAAATACCGCAAAAGCTTCTGCCTTCCTCAACCATCGCTTTGGCCGCAGGACGAAGAACTGTTTCAACAGCCGTTTGAACCATTTCCGCACCAATTTGCGGAACTGGTGAATAGGCACCCATCCCACCGGTATTGGGCCCCTGGTCTCCATCAAAGGCTCGCTTATGGTCCTGTGCAATCTCAAGCGGAATAACCACTTCTCCATTCACAAGAGCCATTAACGAAAACTCTTCCCCGCTTAAAAATTCTTCAATAACCACTCTTGAGGATGCGGCACCAAATTTCGCTCCAACAAGCATGTCCTCCAAGCTTGCTAAGGCTTCCTCTTTGGTCATTGCCACCGTTACACCTTTACCTGCCGCTAAGCCGTCTGCTTTAATGACAATCGGTGCACCCTTTTCCTCTACATACTGACGCGCATTCTCAATAGAAGTAAACACTTCGTAATCAGCTGTTGGAATCTGGTACTTCTTCATTAATTCTTTCGCAAACGATTTGCTTCCTTCAATTTCGGCAGCGGCTTGGCGTGGTCCAAACACCTTTAAGCCTGCTGCTTCGAACGTATCAGCCAACCCTTCCAAAAGTGGAACTTCAGGGCCGATAATCGTTAGGCCTATGTTCTCTTCTTTCGCAAATTGCAGGAGCTGCTCGCAGTTAGATTCTTGGATTGCAATAAGCTCCGCCACATCAACCATGCCGTCATTACCAGGAGCTGCATACACTTTTTCTACAAGCGGGCTTTCATTTACTTTACGACATATGGCATGCTCTCTTCCGCCGCGGCCAATGATTAGAACCTTCACCATATTTCCCCCTTAGTGTTTAAAATGTCTAACTCCTGTAAATACCATCGCAATTCCGTATTCGTCTGCTTTTTTGATGGAATCGGCATCGCGAATGGATCCGCCAGGCTGAATAATTGCGGTAATTCCTGCTTTCGCAGCAGCTTCAACGGTATCATCCATTGGGAAAAACGCATCCGAGGCAAGTGCGGCGCCTTCCGCTTTACTGCCTGCCTGTTTCAGCGCAATTTCTGCTGAGCCCACGCGGTTCATTTGACCGGCACCAATTCCAAGTGTCATGTCTTCACTTGAAACAACGATAGCATTTGATTTCACATGTTTTACTACCTTCCAGCTAAGCTTCAATGCCGCCCATTCCGCCTCTGTCGGCTGTCTTTTAGTTGGAATGGTGATTTCGGCATGCTCTAATGTGAAGCGATCCTGTTCTTGGACGAGTAACCCGCCTTCGATCGTTGTCATCTTCATTTCTGCTTTTGGTGCTTGCTCGAACGGAATCGTTAATAATCGTAAATTCTTTTTCGCAGTTAAAATCTCTAATGCTTCCTTAGTGAAAGAAGGAGCAATGATAATTTCTAAGAAAATCTCATGAAGTTTCCCAGCCGTTTGTCCGTCGACTTCACGATTAAATGCAATGATTCCCCCAAAAATCGATACTGGGTCCGCTGCGAACGCTTTTTCAAACGCCTCAAAACCAGTTTTCCCTGTCCCAACACCGCACGGATTCATGTGCTTAACAGCAACAGCTGCAGGCTCTGTAAATTCTTTAACAATTTGCAGGGCGGCATCGGCATCATTGATATTATTATAAGAAAGCTCTTTGCCATGAAGCTGTTCGGCATTTGCAATCGAGAACGTAGAGCCTAATGGCTTTTTATAAAAAGCAGCTTGTTGATGCGGATTTTCTCCGTACCTGAGTGTCTGCTTTAATTCATATGTAACCGTCAATTTTTCAGGAGTTTCTTCCTGAGCAAGATCGGTCATATATTCTGCGATTAAAGCATCATAGGCAGCGGTATGGCGGAATACTTTCGCCGCAAGCTTTCTTCTCGTTTCAAGCTTCGTTGAACCATCTGCATTTAATTCAGCCAGAACCTTTTCATAATCAGCAGGGTCTACAACTACTGTGACATATTGATGGTTTTTTGCAGAAGCGCGGAGCAT
Organism: Neobacillus sp. NRS-1170; assembly: GCF_050468025.1. Taxonomy (NCBI): domain Bacteria; kingdom Bacillati; phylum Bacillota; class Bacilli; order Caryophanales; family Bacillaceae; genus Neobacillus; species Neobacillus sp. NRS-1170. The sequence goes on from NZ_JBITPF010000067.1 coordinate 41,755, forward strand.
CGTCGGTCCGCCGATATCAATATTCTCAATCGCATCCGCCACCGTTACATCCGGTTTTTCAATCGTTTGCTGGAATGGATAAAGATTCACGCAAACAAGCTGAATTGGTGTAATGCCATGCTCATCAAGCTGTTTTTGATGGTCCTTCTCATCATGCTTTGCAAGTAAACCGCCATGAATATATGGATTTAATGTTTTAACACGGCCTTCTAAAATTTCTGGAAACCCGGTAACATCACTGACACCGAAAACCGGAATCCCCTGCTCCTGAAGCATTTTCTTTGTCCCGCCGGTTGAGATGATTTCAAAGCCTAAACGATCTAATTCTCTAGTAAATTCGCTAACTCCACTTTTGTCAGATACGCTAATTAACGCTCGCTTTTTCTGCATATAAAACCTCTCCTTGTGTAATAAGCATTTGTAGAATCGATGGATATAGCTTATGCTCAATCGCCTGAATCTTCGTGGTTAAACTTTCTCTTGTCTCGTTTTCTTCAATTCGCACTCGTTCCCTGACAATAATCGGGCCTGTATCCATTCCAGCATCGACAAAATGAATGGTTACGCCGCTCCATTTCGCTTTCGCTGCTAATGCCTGGCCTATCGCATCTTTACCTGGAAAGTCTGGCAAAAGGGAAGGGTGAATGTTCACGATTCGCCCTTCGTACTCTTTTAATAAGGTCGGTCCAATCAGACGCATGTACCCGGCAAGTACAATCAAGTCCACTTTATTTTCCTTCAGCAGTACAGATATTACTTTTTCATAGTCTGCCTTTTCAAGATAGTCTTTAGGATTAAAAATAAAACAAGGTATCCCTGATGCTTTTGCTCTTTCAATGACGTAAGCACCTGGCTTATCACAAACCAAAAGTGCTAGGTTTGCAGTAAGCACCCCGGATTGAACAGCGTCAACGATCGTTTGAAAATTGCTTCCGCTTCCTGATGCAAACACGGCGATTTTCTTCATCGACGGCCACCTAAACCTTTAATGGCTATACCTTCTTGATCGGTCACGACGCCTATTTCATAAGCTGTTTCACCACATTGACGGAAATATTCCAACAGTTCCCCCGCATCATCTTGATCCACAGCAACGACCATGCCAATTCCCATGTTAAAAATATTATACATCTCTTTATAATCGATTTGTCCAACCTCAGAAATCAATTTGAAGATATTCGGGATCTGCCAGCGTTTTTCATCCAACTCCGCACCTAAACCAGCAGGCAGCATTCTTGGAATGTTCTCGATAAATCCGCCCCCCGTAATATGGGCCATTCCTTTTAGGTTAAACTTTTCAAGCGCAGACAAAATCGGCTTTACATAAATTTTTGTTGGTTTTAATAATTCTTCCCCTAATGTACACCCGAGTTCGTCGACGAATTCGATTAATGACCAATTGTTAAACACTTTCCTGACGAGAGAGTAGCCATTGCTGTGGATCCCGCTAGAAGGTAGCCCGATCAGCACATCTCCCGGCTTAATCGTTTCTCCGTTGATTAGACGTGATTTCTCACATGCACCGACTGTAAATCCAGCCAGGTCATATTCATCCTCACGGTAAAGTCCCGGCATTTCCGCCGTTTCCCCTCCAATCAGAGCGCAGCCTGCCTGTTCACAGCCATCCGCGATTCCTTTCACAATGGCCTCGATTTTTTCAGGAACAGCTTTCCCGCAAGCGATATAATCGAGGAAGTATAACGGTTCTGCCCCTTGCACCACAATATCATTCACACACATAGCCACCGCATCGATACCAATCGTATCGTGCTGATCCATCATAAAAGCAATCTTCAGTTTCGTGCCGACTCCATCGGTGCCTGACACCAGTACTGGTTCTTTCAAATTTAACGAAGAAAGATCAAACATGCCGCCAAAACCGCCGAGACTGCCCAATACACCGTTTCTTGCTGTTCTTTGAACATGCTTTTTCATCCGATCGACTGCTTCATAGCCTGCTTCGATATTTACTCCTGCTTGTTTGTATGCATTTGCCAAAAGTCGTCAGCCCCTTTGATAATAGTACTGAAGTGTATCAGGATATATTTCTGTCGGATAATTTCCAGTAAAGCAGCCAAGACAAAAACCACCATTACCGTCCTGCCCAAGCGCTTTTACCATACCATCTAAGCTTAAAAAGGTTAATGAATCCGCCCCAATCAGCTCTCTAATTTCCTCTACCGATTTATCCGAAGCAATTAATTCTTCTTTAGTTGCCGTATCAATCCCATAAAAACACGGGTTTTTAATCGGTGGAGAACTGATGACTACATGTACCTCTGTCGCTCCCGCATCTTTAAGAAGTGAAACAATTCTTCGACTCGTCGTACCGCGGACAATGGAATCATCTACCATAACAACCCGCTTACCCTCAACGACACCTCGGACAGCCGAAAGTTTCATTTTTACTCCCTGCTCACGTAATGCTTGTGAAGGCTGGATAAACGTCCTGCCAACATATTTATTTTTAACTAAGCCCATTTCATAAGGAATGCCAGCTGCTTCGGCATAACCGATCGCTGCTGAAATGCTGGAATCAGGAACACCTGTGACAACGTCAGCTTCAATCGGCGCTTCTACTGCTAGTCTTTTACCCATGTTTTTACGGGCCGTATGGACATTAATCCCCTGGATATTACTATCCGGCCTTGAAAAATAAACATATTCCATCATGCACATGGCTTTAGTGGAACTAACAGCAAATTGTTCGGATGTCAGCCCCTTCTCGTTAATGATTAGTAACTCTCCAGGCATGATATCACGGATGTATTCAACTCCGACTACATCAAAGGCACATGTTTCTGAAGCAACAACATAAGCATCGCCGAGACACCCGAGTGAAAGCGGCCTAAGTCCATGAGGGTCAAGCGCCACCATTAACTCGTTTTCCGTCATTATTAAATAGGCATACGCACCCTTTAACATTGAAAGGGCATTTTTCACGCGGTCGTTCATATTGGCAAAGCCGCTTCTTCTGATTAAATGCGCCAGTACCTCTGTATCCGAACTTGTTTGAAAAATACTTCCCTGGGTCTCAAGCTGATGTTTTAAGGAATTCGCATTAACGAGGTTCCCATTGTGTGCAAGCGCCAGACTGCCGCTTTGCGAATGGAACAGGAGCGGCTGGACGTTTTCGTAACCGCCGCCCCCTGCTGTCGCATAACGGACATGGCCGATGGCTGCCGTACCCGTTAATTCTTTCATCGCATCTGCTGTAAAAATCTCCGTTACCAGCCCTTCGCCCTTAACCCCTTTTAAGGTTTTGCCATCAGAGACAACAATACCCGTCCCTTCTTGCCCGCGGTGCTGAAGGCTGTGTAGCCCGTAATAAGTAAGCTGGGCGGCGTCTGGATGACCCCAAACGCCAAAGATACCGCACTCTTCGTTTAATCCCTTGATTTCAGCAAGCATGGGATGGCTCCTTTCCAGGCAGCTTTTAATTCTTCAACTGTGCTCTCAAGTACTGTTTCGCTATCCGTTTTGACTTTTACTGTACCTGAAAGATTTACTTCTCCGATCAATTGAGCATTAACTAAACTTTCAAACTCTACTTGGTGCTCTTTTTTAACAGATAACAAAAAGCGTGATTGTGTTTCACTAAATAGGGCAGAAACTGGATTTTCGGCGATTTTCACTTGTGCACCAAGTCCGTTACCGTTAAATAAGGATTCTGCTAATGCTACAGCTAGACCGCCTTCTGATAGGTCATGGGCAGACTGAACTACCCCGGCACGAATCGCAGCCAAAACTTGATTTTGTCTTTCTTTTTCCAAGGTCGTATTTAATGCTGGGGCTTTGCCAAATACCTTGCCGTAAACTAGCTTTTGTAATTCGCTGCCCCCGAACTCTTCTTTTGTTTCCCCTAGGAGGTAAATAAGGTCGCCATCATTTTTGAAGTGTTGAGTCGTAATATGGTCTAAATCCGTAACAAGTCCTACCATCCCAATCACCGGTGTTGGGTAAATCGCAGTCCCGCTTGTTTCATTATAGAGGGATACGTTTCCGCCAATGACAGGTGTTTCAAGGACGCGGCAGGCTTCACTGATTCCATCGGCTGCTTTTTCAATCTGCCAAAATACTTCCGGCTTCTCCGGGCTTCCAAAGTTAAGGTTGTCAGTAATTGCTAATGGTTCTGCACCAGAGCAGACAATATTACGAGCTGCTTCTGCAACGGCAATTTTTCCGCCGGTTTCCGGGTCTAAGTACACATAGCGGGAATTGCAATCAGTTGTCATCGCTAAGGCCTTGCGGGTGCCGCGAATTCTGACTACAGAAGCATCCGACCCTGGTGCCACAACTGTATTTGTTCGGACCATGTGGTCATATTGCTCATATACCCATTCTTTGCTGGCAACGGTAGGCTGAGCTAGGATATTCACTAATGTTTCTTTCAAATCAGCAACTGGCGGAATTTCATTCTCCATCGCTTGGAACTCTTGGAAATAAGCCGGCTCCTGCGATGGCTTTTGATAAACCGGCGCATCCTCGGCCAAGGCATCAACCGGAACATCGGCAACGATTTCACCTTGATGGATTAAGCGCAGCTTTTTATCATCTGTAACCTTACCGATGGCAACCGCTTCTAAATCATATTTATCAAAAAGATCCTTGATCTCTTGTTCTCTTCCTTTTTTAACAACAATCAGCATCCGTTCCTGTGATTCTGACAGCATCATTTCATAGGCTGTCATTCCCGTTTCACGCTGCGGGACGAGGTCAAGATTCATTTCGATTCCCATTCCGGCCTTGCTCGCCATTTCTGCTGAAGAGCTGGTAAGACCGGCTGCTCCCATATCCTGAATGCCGACAAGGGCATCGAAGTGAATTAACTCAAGACAGGCTTCTAAAAGCAGCTTTTCCATAAACGGGTCGCCGACCTGAACAGCTGGACGATCTTCATTTGAGTTTTCTGTCAATTCTTCGGAAGCAAAGGTTGCACCATGAATGCCATCACGGCCCGTTTTGGCGCCAACATACATGACCGTATTTCCTTCTCCGTGCGCTTGGCCTTTTTTAATATCTTTATGGTCGATGAGACCGACACACATCGCATTAACAAGCGGGTTCCCTTCATAGCATGGTTCAAATTGGATTTCGCCGCCAACAGTTGGAATTCCGATACAGTTTCCGTAACCGGCAATTCCGGCTACAACTTCTTTAAATAGGTAGCGGACCCGTGCTGTATCAAGTTCACCGAAACGAAGTGAGTTTAATAGAGCGATTGGACGGGCACCCATCGAAAATACATCGCGGATGATGCCGCCAACACCGGTAGCTGCGCCTTGATAAGGCTCGATAGCGGATGGATGGTTGTGGCTTTCAATTTTGAATACGACCGCCTGGCCGTCACCAATGTCGACAATTCCCGCACCCTCTCCAGGGCCTTGAAGGACTTTCTCACCCGTTACAGGAAACTTTCTGAGGACCGGCTTGGAGTTTTTGTAGCTGCAGTGCTCGGACCACATGACCGAAAACAAGCCTGTTTCCGTATAATTCGGAGTCCGGCCAAGGATGTTTTCAATCATTGTAAATTCCTCATCGGACAAACCCATTTGCTGATATAATTTCTCTGCTTTCACTTGTTCTGGATTTGGCTCAAGCTTTAACAACATTTGCTTCCCTCCATGACTTTACAATTGATTGAAATAACTTTAATCCGTCTGCTCCGCCCAAAAGTTCATCTACGGCTCTTTCAGGGTGCGGCATCATGCCTAGAACGTTTCCTTTTTCGTTGGTGATTCCAGCTATATCTTCTAAACTACCGTTTGGATTTTGCTTATAGGTAAAGACGATTTGGTTATTCGCCTTTAAATTTTCCAGCGTTTCTTCATCACAGTAATAATTTCCTTCACCATGGGCAACAGGAATCGTTATCGTTTGCCCTTCTTCGTATGCGGCAGTAAAAATCGATTGATTGGTTTCGACCTTTAATTCCACTGGTTTACAAATAAACGAAAGGCTTTCGTTGCGGCGCATAGCCCCTGGAAGCAAGCCTGCTTCTAGAAGAATTTGAAAACCGTTGCACACGCCGAGAACAGGCTTGCCAGCTTCAGCCGCTTTGACGACTTCTTTCATGACCTTGCTGAAGCGGGCAATAGCGCCCGTGCGGAGGTAGTCTCCATAGGAAAAGCCGCCAGGAAGAAGAATTCCGTCAAATCCTTCTAAGCTCTCAGTATCATGCCACACATATTCGACCTCTTCACCAAGCTCATCTTTGATGGCATGGTACATGTCGACATCACAATTGGATCCCGGAAAGACGATGACCGCAAACTTCACTGTGCGACACACTCCTCTACTTCATATCGGTAATCTTCGATAACCGGATTGGCAAGTAAACTTGTGCAAATTTCATTGATTACCTCATGAATATCACGTTCTGATTTTTCTAAAGTCAATTCCATATATTTTCCGATGCGGACGTCTTTTACTTCGTTATAGTTTAAGGAATTTAAGGAATGTGTAACTGCTTTCCCTTGCGGATCTAAGACACTTTCTCTTAATGTAACAAACACCTTTACTTTATACATGCTGACGTCCTCCAAGTCTTGTTAAGATATTTTCATAGGCTTCTGTTAAACTTCCTAAATCGCGGCGGAATACATCCTTATCGAGCTTTTCATTTGTCTCTTGATCCCACAGTCTGCAGGTGTCAGGAGAAATTTCATCAGCCAGCAGGATTTGACCCTCACTGTCTTTCCCAAACTCTAGTTTGAAATCAATAAGGCGAATCCCTAGTTCTTTAAAAAAGCTTGATAAAACTGTATTAATTTGAAGTGCTTTTTCTTTTAATACTGTGAGTTCATCTGTTGTTGCTGCCTTTAGTTCAAGAATGTGATCAACTGTTACTAGCGGGTCGCCAAGCTCGTCATTTTTGAGGTAGAACTCAACTAATGGCGTTGTCAGCTGTTTGCCCTCTTCGATTCCCAATCTTTTGGATAGACTTCCTGCAGCCACATTGCGAACGACCACTTCGAGCGGGATGATGGTGACTTTTTTCACTAGCTGTTCGGTTTCCGAAGTCTTTTTGATAAAGTGTGAGTCAATTCCATGTTCTTTAAGCTTTAAAAATAGCAAACTCGTAATCTCGTTATTTAAACGGCCCTTGCCATTGATGTCTGCCTTCTTTTGCCCGTTGAAAGCAGTAGCGGAGTCCTTGTATTCGACTAAAACAACTTGTTCATCGTTAGTTGCGTAAATTCGTTTAGCTTTGCCCTCGTATAGTAGTTCACTCATTATGGTCACTCCTTGTGTTCGCAATATTGGGAATCTTCAATATGAAGAGGGGCACTTTCAATGCCCCTCTATTTTTTTAGTTCAACCCTAATCGATCAAAAATCGTATCAACATGTTGGAGATGGTAGTTGTAATCAAAGCAATCCGCAATTTCGGACGGTGAAAGCAAGGAAGTAATTTTTTCTTCTGCTTCAATTAAGCCGCGGAAAGGAACTTGCTTTTCCCACGCTTCCATCGCTTTTGGCTGTACCGTGTCATATGCTTCCTCACGGGATAATCCCTTGTCAATCAAGGCAAGCAGCACGCGCTGTGAGTAAATCAACCCAAGCGTACGATCCATGTTGCGTTTCATGTTTTCTGGATAGACCGTCAAGTTTTTCACAATATTTCCGAAACGGTTCAGCATGTAATTCAAGCCGATGGTCGCATCCGGCAAAATAATTCTTTCTGCTGATGAATGGGAAATATCGCGTTCATGCCAAAGCGGTACATTTTCATAAGCGGTCAGCATGTAGCCGCGAATCACGCGGGCAATTCCCGTCATGTTTTCAGAGCCAATTGGATTGCGTTTATGCGGCATTGCTGATGAGCCCTTTTGTCCTTTTGCAAAAAATTCCTCAACCTCACGCGTTTCACTCTTTTGCAATCCACGTACTTCAACGGCAAATTTTTCAATCGACGTTGCGATTAAAGCGATGGTAGACATGTAGTGAGCATGTCGATCGCGCTGCAGGGTTTGCGTTGAAATTGGCGCTCTTTGCAGCCCTAACTTTTCACACACGTACTGTTCCACGAACGGATCGATATTGGCATAAGTACCTACAGCACCGGAAATTTTGCCAAACTCAATTCCTTCTGCAGCCTGCTTAAACCGTTCTAAGTTGCGCTTCATCTCTTCATACCAAAGTGCAAGCTTTAAGCCAAATGTCGTCGGTTCAGCATGTACTCCGTGCGTCCGCCCCATCATGACCGTGTATTTATGTTCTTGTGCTTTGTTTTTTAGAATCTCAATAAAGTTTTCAAGATCTTTTTGTAAAATTGCATTTGCCTGCTTTAAGACATACGATAATGCGGTATCGACTACGTCTGTAGAAGTTAAGCCGTAATGGACCCACTTGCGCTCCTCGCCTAATGTTTCGGAAACAGCGCGAGTAAAGGCCACAACGTCGTGTCTTGTTTCTTCTTCGATTTCTTTAATACGGTCAATATTGAAAGAAGCATTTTCACGTAACTTCTTTACATCTTCCTTTGGTATGTCTCCAAGCTCGGACCATGCTTCACATGCGAGGATTTCAACCTCCAGCCAGGCATTAAAGCGATTTTCCTCCGTCCAAATAGCTCCCATTTCAGGTCTAGTATAACGATCAATCATGTTTTATCCTCCAATCAGTTCTTTTGCTGTGCGCCAGATGCTGCTTTCTTCAATTTCTGAAAGTGCTGCTGAAACGTCATCTCGTAAAATGGTAACATGCCCCATTTTCCTTTTCAATTTTGGTTCCTTTTTGCCGTATAAATGAACCTTCCAGTCTGTCATTGCCGGAATTTCTTGATATAACTTTTCAAGATGCTCTCCTAATAGATTGACCATTACGGCCGGTTTTAATAGCTCTGTGCTGCCTAACGGCCAATTACAAATCGCTCGTATATGCTGTTCAAATTGTGACGTCTCACAGGCTTCAATCGTGTAATGCCCGGAATTATGCGGTCTTGGAGCCAGTTCATTAATGTAAATGGTTCCTTCCTCCGTCAAAAACATCTCAACAGCCAGTGTACCGACCAATCCGAGTGAATCAGCGATTAGCTTAGCCTTTTCCATGGCACGGCCTCGTAAAGTTTCTGATATCCTTGCCGGAGCAATCGTTGTATGCAAAATATTTTCATGATGAATGTTTTCTGCTACTGGAAAAAATGCCGTTTCACCATCAAGTTTCCTCGTCACAATTACGGAGATTTCTTTTTCAAAAGGAATCCATTTTTCTAGTACACACGCTCCATGATTAATGAGTGCATCTGCTTTTTGTAAATCTTTATCGCTTTTCAAAACAAGTTGTCCCTTGCCGTCATAGCCGCCTCGTGCCGTTTTCAATACAGCTGGGTAACCAATCCGTTTTATGTTTGAAAAAAGATCTTCTAAGCTGTTGATGACCTCATAAGGGGCAACCTCTACTCCAGCCTCTCGGATGGCTGCTTTTTCTTTAATTCGATCCTGCGTTATCGTTAAGAGCTTTGGACCTTGCGGGACATAAGCCTTCTCACAAATCCACTCTAATGTTTCAGCATCAATATTTTCAAATTCGTAAGTAATCACATCGCTGACCTCGGCTAGTCTGCTGATTGCTTCGCGGTCATTGTAAGCTCCAATGATTTCAAGGTCCGCCACTTGGCCGCAAGGAGAGTCGGTTGCAGGCTCTAAAACTGCAATCCGGAAGCCTTGTGCTTTAGCGGACAATGCCATCATTCTGCCAAGCTGTCCTCCGCCGATGATTCCAATTGTTGCTCCAGGTAAAATGGTTTTGTTAGACAAGTTGATCACTACTTTCTAGTGCTTCTAGTTTCATAGTTTCACGTCTAGCTTCTAATCTATTAGCCAGTTCTATGTCTTCCGTTGCTAAAATTTGTGCAGCCAGCAGGCCGGCATTTACAGCTCCGGCTTTTCCAATGGCCACGGTTGCCACTGGAACACCGCCCGGCATCTGCACGATTGATAGCAAGGAATCTAAGCCATTTAACGCTTTTGATTGAACCGGCACCCCGATAACTGGCAGCGTGGTTTTTGCTGCCACCATACCAGGCAGATGAGCTGCTCCTCCCGCACCGGCTATAATAACCTTTAATCCTCTTTCTCTAGCTTTTTCGGCATATGTAAACATCAAATCCGGTGTTCGATGGGCTGAAACAACCTTTTTTTCATACGGAATCTCTAATTGATCTAATATTTCACAAGCGTTCTTCATCGTTTCCCAATCTGACTTGCTTCCCATGATGACACCGACGCGCTTTTCCATTCCGATTCCCCCATTGATTCAAAATAAAAACCCGGCACAAATGGCATCTCTAGAAGAGAAAGCCATTTGTCCGGGCATGAGCATTTAAGGTCAACAAAACGGAAGTACTAGCCCCATTTTGTGTGCCGAACATATTGACTTTCCCTCATAGTCCAATAATTTACGGTTATTGGGTAGAAACTTATGGGCCATATTCCCATGGATATACGAGGGTAAAGATAAGTTGTTTTGTTAGATTATCTGCCTTTATCTTACCAATCAACCTTAAGACTGTCAACCAATAAATCGAACATTATTTTTAAATGACTCTACAACGTTCGTGTTTTACTCTATTATTTTCGCTTCAAAGACTATTTGACGGCCTATTGGCTCATAAATCGTCTCATTTCCTTTTTTTACTTCTTGAAAAATGGGTTTTTCTGTTCTCCGGACAGGAAAGTATCCTTGCTGCTTTATTCTATTCAGGCATTCCTCAATACTTTCATTTTCCTGCACTTCAAATTGCATCTTCTTTTTACTCATGAAAACAATTTCCCTCTTTTCACAGATTTCACCCAGAACCCGCCGTGAATCGCTTTCGGTTCATACGAGATAATGAATGCTTTCGGATCCAAGCTTTTAATCGTATCATATAGCTTTAATTCAAATTTTCTAGGGGTGAGAATTTGCATAGCCATGCGATCGCCCTCAAGACCATTTGCCTCCCAGTTTGTCACACCGTACCCTTTTTCTCTTAAAATTTTAGGCAAATCTTTATCATATTCCTTTGTAATGACATTAACAGTAATATACCCCAATGCCAGTTTCTCTTCAATTTTCATCCCAACAATGACACCAATGCCATATCCAACAGCATAGGCAATCAGGTTTTGGATTTCATTCAGATTATTTAAGACAAGGCCGAGTCCCAGTACATATATAACCACCTCAATCATACTTAGAAACGCAGCTAAGTAACGCTGGCCCTTTAAGGTCAGAATCATTCTTATTGTAAAAAAAGAAACATAAACAATATTAATCACGAGGATAATGGCAACCATAAGTAAACTATTTTCCAACATAAGATGTCCCCCCTTGCATTTTACACACTATACTTTAGCACATAATTTATAAACGGTCAGCCCTTTGCACTGATGCGGGAGAAACTTGAGATTTTACTACCATCGTATCTTCGGCAAGTTGGATTTGAAAATCATATAGAGTTTGAGCGATGATCCGCCTTGCTTCCTTCGCTGCATTCCAATATAAAGTATCATCCACAAGGCCGGTAATCGTATATTCAATCCCTCTAAAATTAGCGTTGATTGACGTCATCCCATAAACTTGAAATGGCTCGACAATACAATCGGACGAATCCTTTTTTAAACAGGGCCCGTTTGTTTCATTTATTTTTTCACAAGCAATTTCCAGGATTCCCATTACTCGGGCTGGGTCCTCCCGGTAACTCACAACCACTCTTTCAATAACACGCATTTGATCAATATTATAATTTTGAATTTGCTTTACTTCCCCATTGCTTATTGTCAGCAGCTTTCCGCTCCACTCCCTGACCTTTAAAAACCGCAGGCCAATCTCTTCGACTATCCCATTAAAGGTATTATTGACGGTAATAAAATCACCTTTATGAAGCTGCTTTTCATAAATTAAAAAAATTCCTGACAAGATATCCTTTATCAGGCTTTGCGCCCCAAACCCGACGATAACCCCGACAATCCCAGCACCTGCCAATACTCTGCCAAAATTATTCACATACTGCGATATGGCAAAAAATATGACCGTTAGCGTTGCCGTGTATTTAGTAAAGGAACGAATCATGCTTTCAATCGTTTGCTCTTTCCGCTCCTCAAGAAAATTTGTTTTTTGAAAAAAATTATGAATCACTTTATTTATGATAAAAACAATTAACCACGCGATTGCAACAGCTAATATAATGCTTGTTAATTTATACTGATGCAGAAAATCCAGTCTGTCCATCATGTCACCTGCTTCCATTCCGTTCATCTTTAGTCTTTACCATTGAGGGCATACTAAATGAATAAAATGGGGGGTATTTTTATGTTAAAAAAAGTTCTTCTAATTTTGTTTCTGGTTTTTTCTATCATTTCGTTCAATTCTCCTGTAAATGCTGAAAACTCTTTAAAGGCAGCTTTCATTCGGGGGAATGACCTTTGGATTAAGGTCGGGGATAAAGAAAAGAGGATTACTGCCGGTAATTATGTTAGATATCCAAAGTGGTCGTATGATGGTCACTGGGTAGCTTACCTAAAGGGCGGGGAGTCTCCCTATAATGGCGATTTGTGGCTTTACAATATTAAAATAAACAAACACTTTAAGGTAAAATCGAATATTACTAGAGACTTTCAATGGTCCCCTCGGGAAAATAAGATCGGTTTTCTTAAGGGGAAAGACTTATTTGTCTTAAATACAGCTACCTCTTTTCTGGGTAGTCAAGTAGCCGCGAATATTGAAAATTTTTCTTGGCAGCCTGATGGAAAGGGTTTACTTACCTCTTCTAAGGAAAGCGAAAAGTTAAATTCTGATATCATATTATCCAAGGTTTTATTAGGACGGCAGAAGCCGTTGGTAAAGCACTTTTTTACAGTCCCTGTTGGGGAAAATGAGCTCTATATTAGTACAAGTCAGTTTAAATGGTCTCATGATCGTAAGTGGATTAGTTTTTTAATGGTGCCAACAGCGTCCCTATCTGCTGATAGTAATATGCTTTGTATTCTTTCTTCAAATGGACAGGCCTTTAAAAGAGTTGATGAGATGTTAAATTATGAGGAGTGGTTTCAATGGGGACCTGCTAAGCATACTCTTGGATATATAAGCGGGATAGGCAGAGAGGCATTGAAGAATAAGCAATTGAAGACAGTTTGTGTGCCAGATTTTCATAGGGTAGTTCATACTCCAAAGGGGTATGCTGATCGGGATTTCGCATGGAAGAATAACGATATTTTGTATGCTTCACGTTCCAAGGAAAGTGAGTTAGTGGATGTTAATGAACGGCCATTGCCGAGTATATTTGAGGTTTCTAAAAAACAAAGGCAAGTGACCTTTCCTTCTAAAAAAGAAGGCGACTTTGCACCGCAGTTTTTGGACCGTTCTCTTATTTGGGTTAGGACGGATAGGGAAAAGGCTAATGTATTCGTTTCTAGGAACTCGGGAGAGGAATTATGGATTAGAGATATTACTTTAGGAACCTGGTATTACGAGAAGTGGCATTGGGATGAGGTTTTGGATTTATATGAGGGAATGGGTATCGGGAATCGATAAAGGTTGATGGTGTTTGAGATATTAAGAAGATTTAACAAGATCAGCGGGTTTGACTGTCGGGTTTGGACTATGGGACATTTCGTGTGATTTGAACTGGCTTTTTGTCCCATAGTGGGGGGTCTATGGGACATTTCCGTTGATTTAAGCTGGCTTTTTGTCCCTTAGAAGCAGTCTATGGGACATTTCGTCTGATTTGAACTGCATTTATGTCCCATAGTAGGGGTCTATGAGACATTTCCGGCCATTTGAGTTAACGTTTTGTCCCATTTAAGAGTCTATGGGACTCTTCAAACAGGATTCTTTGATCCCAAAACAAAAAGACAACCCTCTCG
>NZ_JBITPF010000068.1:0-2113 GCF_050468025.1 Neobacillus sp. NRS-1170
GCTGCCAAGCGCACAAAGGAACCTGTGTTTATGACTCAGGTTCCTTCTACTATATTTCTCGCCGCTTTCCTGGCTCTCAAAAATCGGACTACGTTTAAAACAATTGTTTTTGAAACGGCATACGTTGGGACAGCCAACACCATTCCAAGTACTCCTGCTAGATTGCCCGCAGCTAATAGAATGATGATAATAGTTGCTGGGTGCGTATCCAATGATTTTCCTAAAATCATCGGAGAAAGGAAGTTCCCTTCAATTTGCTGAGCGACCAGGATTACGACGATTACCAATAAAGCTTTAGTAGGTGAATCAAAAAAACCGACCAGCACCGCAGGCGCACCGCCAATGATTGGCCCGACATACGGGATAATATTGGTGAAGGCTACAATCAGTGCCATTATTAATGCATAGCGTAAGCCGATGATTAAATATCCGATAAAGGCCAATGTTCCGACAGCCAGTGCGACCACCACCTGCCCTTGAATGTAGGCGGATAGTGTCTCTCCTGTTTCTTTTAAAATTTTTAAGCTCTCATCCCTGTAATCGGAAGGAATGAACTTTGATACTGCTCTAGGAAATTTTTGACCATCCTTAAACATATAAAATAATAAGAATGGAACCGTTACAAGAATAATCGCAATATTGGTGACGATGCCAAAAAAGCCGACAAGTATGTTGGTCAGTTTGTTTGGAAGTGTATTTGCATACTCCAATAACCGCTGCTGAACATTATCAATCATTTCACTCTGCTGAACCCTAAAGTTTTTAAACTCTGAAGACTTGACTACATTATTAACATAATCAGTAGTCTTATGAGCAAAGCCCGGCAGATCATTTGCAAGCTCTGCTGCCTGTTTTGAAACAGCTGGGACTAAGCTTCCTGCTGCCAATACAAGAATTCCGGCAAACACAACATAAAGGACCAAAATGGCTGCTACCCTAGGGAGTTTTTTGCGTTCCAGAAAATTCACAACCGGATTCAAAAGGAAATAAAGGAACCCGGTGATGAGAATTGGAAAGAAAACGGTCGAGAAAAACACCCCTATAGGCTTAAACATAAATGAAATTTTGGTTGAAACGAAAATAATCGACAAAACAAGCAAAATTTGAATTAGCCAGAATTGTATTTTGGATTTTGACACGTATATGTACCTCATGCTTCAAATATTTGGATAAAGTATATCAAAATCTTGGGATAATATACAGTATTATGAAAGATTTTATTTAAGTCCTAATAAAGAATACTTTCATTTATTAATGATTTTCCTCTGACTCCATATCGTATATCTTATCAAGGGCTACTAAAATTTCTCTTTGGGCACGGTTTCTGTGGGACTGCATCACCAAACGGGCAGCGGCGCCATCTTTAGTTTTCATACAAGAAATGATAGCTTTATGTTCAATGATGGATTGATTTAGGACTGGACGCTGATTAATAGTAAATAATCTCGCACGATATAATTGGTCCGAGTAAATATCTATGGCAGCATCAAGTCGTTTATTCCCCGCAAATTTAATAATAATATGATGAAATTGATCGTCCAAAGTCGCCCACTTTTTTAAATTCTCTTGCAGAAGGGCTTCTTCCTGCTGCTCAATTAAGGTTTCAAGCTCCTGAATCTCCTTTTCTCCAATCTTTACAGCAGCAAGACTTACGGCAAGTCCATCAAGTGTTTCTACCATTTCATAAATTTGTTTAAGATCCTCTCTTTCGATCGGTTCTACAATGAATCCTCGTCTAGGAATTATACGAACCACACCCTCCGTCTCCAAACGCACCAGCGCTTCCCTTACCGGAGTTCGGCTCATTTGTAACACTTCAGCCATTTCTCTTTCCAATATAGTTTTCCCAGGAGGAAGAATTAAATCACGGATCGCCAGCCGGATAATGTGATAGGCCCGTTGAGGTAAACGGTATTCATCATATTCTTTCAAATTATCAATAAAAAAACGAGCTTCATTATCCAAACTTGTTTCTGTTAGAGAAGAATTTTTTTTCATTTTTATCACCTGACCCATTTTCCCTTAAGTAATCTACTTTCAGTTTGCAAACCAAAATAAGCATTGTCAACTATTTGCCTCATATAAATTTGGCCCTGTTAAACTTAGTTGTTGA
>NZ_JBITPF010000069.1:0-85408 GCF_050468025.1 Neobacillus sp. NRS-1170
GAGTCTTCGCGCCTTCCACTTCAATCAACAGTGTTAAAAATCAACAATGCCCTTTAACATAGGCATAAAGATAAAAAGCTGGGAGTCTTAAACCCCCAGCCTTGTTTTTTATACTTCTGCCTTCACTTTAGACAGATTTTGAATAATGGCGTCAGTTATTTCATTTGTATTATACGTTCCACCAAGATCGCGAGTTAGAATCCCTTGGCGAGTCGTTTCTGCAATTGCCTTGTTTATCCATTCTGCTTCATCTTTTAATCCTAGATGATCCAGCATTAGGGCGGCACTTCCTATTGCTCCGATTGGATTGGAAATTCCTTGGCCTGCGATATCAGGTGCCGAACCATGAACGGATTCGAACATGCTTGGTGCGTTCCCCTCCGGATTGAGGTTGGCGCTCGCAGCTAAGCCTAAACTTCCAGCTAGCGCGCTGCCTAAGTCAGAAAGAATGTCTGCGAATAAATTAGAAGCGACGACAACTTCAAGTTCCTCAGGTTTCAAAACGAAAAGCGCTGCGGCAGCATCTACAAGCCATTGATTAGTCTCAACATCTGGATATTCTTTACTTACGCGTGCAAATACTTCGTCCCAAAGTACCATTCCATATTGTTGTGCATTACTTTTCGTCACGCTTGTGACTCTTTTTCTTTTTCGAGTACGCGCAAGTTCAAAGGCAAACCGGATAATACGTTCACAACCATGCTCTGTAAATAAAGCCGATTGCACAGCTACTTCCTTACCAGGTCCTCGTCCAGAAAAATTACGGCCCCCGATACCTGAATATTCTCCCTCTGAATTTTCACGAATCAATACCCAATTTAGAGAATCGACATTTGGATGGTTAAGTCGTCTTGGAACACCTGGCAGAAATTCAATTGGACGAATATTAGCCCACTGATCAAATCCCTGACAGATTGCTAAACGTAAGCCCCATAAGCTAACATGGTCCGGTACTCCTGGAAATCCAACTGCTCCGAAATAAATAGAATCATAATCTCTGAGTTTTTCTACTCCGTCTTCGTCCATCATTTTACCGTGTTTCAAGTAGTATTCACAGCCCCAAGGGAAGAAATCCGTTTCAAATTCGAACTTACCGTTTGAATCCTTTGCTAATTGATTAATGACGCGAAGACCAGCCTCAACAACTTCTGTACCAATTCCATCTCCTGGAATAACTGCTAAACGAAATTTTTTTGTTTCACTCATGACAATATCCTCCTTTATAATACATGCCTCATTTTGTTAATTTGGATCTTATATCTATAATGCTAATTAATGTATACGTTAATGTCAATGTGTTTTCGAAAAATTATAATTATTCCTATATACGCCTTTATGAACTTTACATATATTTAAATCTAATTCACTTGTGGCAACAACAAATAAGTTAAACCATTCAAAGTAGTTTATTGAGTTTTCGATAAGATATAAAATATTCTGAAAAGTATTGACAGTAATGTATACATTACTATACAATTCAGAAAGATTAATCAAACTGTTCAAGTTTAACCATCAAAATGAGATAAGGAGTGATTTATATTAATCAATAAATCAATTTTTTGTATGCGTTTACTTTATTTAAAAAGGGCGATTAGAGTTATCAAGGGGGAGTGTAAATGAAGATCCTAAGAAAAAACCTAACATTGCAAGTGGTTTTAGCGATTATCATCGGAATTGCGGTTGGTCAATTTTTCCCTGAAACTGGGATTGAATTAAAAATTCTGCCTGACATTTTCATTAAGATGATTAAAATGGTCATTGGTCCAGTTATCTTCCTTACCATTGTTCTTGGATTTGCTAATATGGGCGATATGAAAAAAATCGGGAAAATTGGTACTAAATCTCTTATTTACTTTGAAGTTATGTCGACTCTAGCATTAGTCGTAGGACTAGTTGTGATGTTTATTGTTCGCCCTGGTGATGGCATGGATACGAGTCATGCAAAAGAAGGAGCTGCAGATGTCGCGAAAATTACAGAGACAGCATCACAAACCAGTCATACCTTTAACGATTTCATTTTAGGTATAGTCCCAGAAAGTGCTGTAGGTGCTCTTGCTGATGGTTATATGCTTCCGATTTTGTTCTTTGCTTTATTGTTTGCCATTGCTCTTTCATCTTTAGGGAAGACTGGGAAACCGATTATTGATTTCTGCGAAAAACTCAGTGAGGTGTTTTTCAAGATTGTTGCTATTGTAATGAAATTCTCTCCTCTTGCAGCAGGCGGTGCTATGGCTTATACAATAGGGAATTTTGGTATCGGATCTCTTTTCTCACTCGGAAAAATGTTAGGGTCTGTTTATATGACCATGATACTCTTTGTTGTCGTTGTATTGGGTGCCGTATGTAAGTTTTACGGCTTTAGTATTTTTAATTTGTTAAAACACATCAAAGATGAAATTATCCTGGTTTTAGGTACTTCTTCTTCCGAGTCAGCATTGCCAAGTTTAATCACGAAAATGCAAAAATACGGTTGTTCAAAATCCATTACTGGCTTTGTCATCCCTACTGGTTATGCTTTTAACCCAGATGGCCAGTGCATTTACTATACGATGGCTTGTTTGTTTATTGCCCAGGCCTACGGTATCGAGCTTTCCTGGATGCAAATCGCTGTATTGCTCGGTGTCCTCATGCTTACATCGAAAGGATCAGCAGGTGTAACTGGTTCTGCCATTATTACAATGGCTGCAACGTTAACATCTCTTCCAGGCAGCCCAATTCCAGTTGAAGGCATAGCACTTTTATTGGGTGTTGACCGCTTTATGTCAGAGGCACGTGCTATAACAAACGTAATTGGTAATGCCGTAGCAACAGTCGTCATTGCGAAGAGCGAGAAACAATTTAATCCTTTGCATTCAGTTCCAGTAGAAGAAAAAGAGCTAGTGTCACGTTAAAAAAGAAAAAAGCCGATTCTTTCTTATAAATAGAAAAGAATCGGCTTTTTATTTGAAGCTAGCTCCTTACCACTTTTTCCTCTAACCTTAATTCATTTTCCTTTTTTCTAGAAAATAAATTTGCTAGCGCACCTGGAAGGGCAATCATCGCCGGCAAAAAGATCGGAAGAAGCACAAAGCAAAGCACAATCAGTCCTGTAATAACTGCTACAGCCAATTGATATAAAACCATAATTCCAGCAGGCATCAGTGTGGCAAAAGTGCCTCCAAGGATAATGACGGCTGCAATAATGACACCGCCTATATGTCTTGAAGCCACCACGATGGCTTCTTTCTGTGACATATGAGGGTATTCCTTAAAGCGCATCATCAAGAATATGCTATAGTCTACTCCCAAGGCGACAATAATGATAAAGGAGAAGAATGGAACGAAGGAAGAAATCCCTTCAAACCCCTTCAAATCGATGAAAATATAGTTGATCACGAACATGGCTGCATAGTACGCTCCCAAAAGGGATGCCGTAATGAAAACCGGTGTCCAGAAAGATCTGATAACAAAGAACAAAACAAGCAATACTCCGATAATGACTATCGTTGTCGTTCTATTGAGATCCCGGCTCAATATATCATTTGTATCATTTGTTGTCGCGCTTGGCCCAGCTGTACCAAACTTGGCATTAGAAAGCTCTGTTCCTTTAAGTCCATTGGAAACCGTTGCATTTATTTTATTAATTGTATTTAAAGCTTCTGGAGAATAAGGATCAGCTTTTAATACAATCAGCATTTTTGTAATCTTTCTATCATTGGACATGAATGCATCTAATGATTTTTCAAAATTCTTGTCCGTCAAAGCTTCCTTCGGCATAAAGAAGGTTTTATTTCCTTTATATTGCGTTAAGAAACCGTTCGTTTGCCCAAGCCCATCAGAAATTTGCTTTAGTCCGCCGTTTACATCCGATAGTTTTTGTCCAAAGACACTGAAACCATTGAGCCCGTCTGCCAGCTGCTGCTGACCCGATTTCATTTGTCCAAGACCATCCGTTACTTTGTTCATATTCGTTACGATTGTGCCTATTCCTGAAGAAGTTTTACCAAGTCCTGCTTCAATTTCTTTCAAGCCAGCTGCCATTTTGGATAAACCGCTGCTCATGCTTGAAAGATTTCTATTGGCTTCTGCAAAACCGGCAGTTACGGCATTGTAATTATCATTTAAAACTTTAATACCTTCAGGAGTAATTGGACTTAACGATGTTGATAACTGTTCGATGGTTTGCTTCAATGCCTGGTAATTGGCATCACTATTGGCATTGGCATAACTCTGACCCAAGCCAGTTATCATCGATTGCATTTGAGAGAGTGCACTTTTAACACCCAGAAGAGCCTGTGCTGCAGATTGGTAGTTGGTCCCCATCTCTTTGTATCCAGCCTGCATTTTACCATAATTATCAGCTAACACGGCAACGCCGCTGCTCATCTTTGAGAGATTGGTTTCGATGTTTGCTATACCATTGCTGATCGTTTGTGAATTACTTGACCCATTTTCGATACCAGCTTGTATTTGCTTTAATCCATTGGTTAAGGCGTTCATCCCATCTTGAAGCGTTGCTGTACCCTCAACCATTTGAGTGACCTTCGAAAAGTCAGCTGATCCGAGCTTTTCTTGCGCCTGCTTTAACCCATTATTGATTTGATCGACACCATTTTGCGTTTTGGAAATGCCATCCGTAACCGATCCCATTTGACTATCGACATAAAAACCATCAATTGGTTTCCCTTGAGGCTGTGTAACCGAAGAAACCTGCTTCACTCCCTTAATAGCCTTGATGCTTTCCGTTACGTTATCAACAACCGCAAGCGATTCATTATTATCTAATGCTGAACTATTTTCAATGACAACGGTCGCAGGCATTGCCTGGCCCTTGCCAAAATGGTCCGCAATGATATGAAAGCCCTTTGTAGAAGGATAGCGATTTCCAAGTTCTCCAATCGTATCAAAGTTAAGTTTTTGTTGGTGGAAATACACCATCGGTCCCAGGATTAAAACGATAAGGATCACCGTTATTAATGGACGCTTTGTCGCAAAGGAGGATGTTGCTCCCCAGAATTTGTTTTCCTTATGACCGCCGCCTGCATTCTTGGAAGGCCAGAAAAGTTTATTGCCAAGAACTTTCATCATGAAAGGTGTTAAGGTCAGAATTTCAAGCAATAGGATCGTTACACCGATTGCCACAACCACACCAGATTTATAGATCGGTGATTCCGCAAAAACAAGGGCAAGGAATGCAATAAATACCGTGAGTATACTATAAGCAATCGTTTTCCCCGCCGTTTTATAGGTTCTGATGATCGATTCATCTATCGAGTGCCCATGGGATAGTTCCTCCCTAAATCGATTAAACAGAAGGATGTTGTAATCCGTACCTATTCCAAAGAGGATAAGCACTAAGAGCATTTGGGTAAGACTTGTAATCGGAAATCCTGCCTTATCAATTAATTGAGCGGCAATTCCCATGGAAACAAGATAGGAAAAGGCTACCGTCACTAAGGAAATCAAAGGCGTTACCACTGACCTAAACGCAATAATAAGCACAACTAAAATAAAGATCACGGTCAATGCAGCGCTCTTCTCAACTCCTGATACAGAAGCTTTTAGATAATCATTATTGATAAAATCTTCTCCGCTAAGATAGTACTTAACAGGTACTTTATAAAGTTTGCTATCAAAATCTTTTTTTATATCGTCCACTTCTCTTGATTTCTTATCAATCTTAAAACTCACCATAAGAGTCGTGCCATCTTTAGAAACCAAAGAGCTTTTTGCTTCTGGCATACTAAAAGGGTCGATCATATCGGTAATACCAAGTTCTTTGTTGCTATCGCTGATTGACTTTACTGCATCACCGATTTTTTCCATTTCCTCATTAGAGATTTTATTTTTATCATAAAAAACGATAAGGTTGTTCGTCCCTTTGGTAGTATCCATCTTTTTGAGGATATTGTCTGCTATGACCGAAGGGCTTTCATTCCCCGTTCCTTGCTGTCCTTTTTGCCGCAGTATGGCATTGATGTCGGGCTGAATGACTGTAAGCACTATTGTAGCAATCAGCCATAAAGCAAATATAGCCCAACGGCCTTTTATGATTGATCTCACCCTACTTGTTCCCTCCTATTTTGAATAAAATGTTTATTTTTCCTGTTGGTCTTCTTTCAGAAAAAACAAAACATCATCGATTTCCCTCTTCACATTAGTCACTATAGCAAGGGATTAGGAAGGGTTCAAAAACCAAAATGGAACGAGTGCATCAAAATAATACATTATTATCATTTTGTATTATTACAACATTACCTGGTTGAAGATTTCGAATAGCTCTTCTTTCTTATAATTATATTCTTTACTAACCCAATTCTGTAAAATGGTTATAAAGGAAGTGGCATATAAATCACACATGACCTCAGGATACTTCGATTGATTGATTTTTGTGGAAATCGGATCATTCTCTGTTTTTGAATGTTCACGTAAAATATCACTGGCAGTTTTAACCATGCTTTTGAAAAATATATGCCCATCCGATCCCAATAACGTATTTTCAAATAACACAAAATGTTCATCTACATAATCGACTAATAATCTAAACGTGTCAGTATTACACTCCTTATTTAATTTAATAATCTCTTCAGATAAATGATAAATAAAATCTCTTAGCAAGCTATATTTATCTTCATAATAACGATAAAAAGACGTGCGATGAATTAACGCATCATCACATATATCTTGAATCGTGATATGTGAGAATCGTTTTGTTTGTAAAACACGCATAAAACTTTGTATGATTTGGCGCCGTGTGCGCTCAGTCGTATAGTTCATAGTACACATCCCTATCATGAATTCAAAAGCTAATATGCTCCCATACTGGAGTAATTTCTGTAATAATTTCATTATTTAATATATGTTGCAGCTCGTTTTTCTTTTGCTTAGCTACTGTAACTTGATGAAGATCAGAAAAGAAAATGAAGGATTGATTTTTATATAGCTGACCTTCTCTTGCTGTTGGGTCATGTAAATCAAAAAACAATTCTACAAGTTCATCATAAGATACTTTCCACGGATTAAACCATATTTCAACAATCTTTACATTTGAGTCTTTTAGATATCCAGTTCGAACCTTTTCAATCCCACGATTTCCTGTAATAAATGCTTTTTGACTAAAAAATTCGCTTGCACCAAACACTGCTCTTTCCATTTAATATCGCTCCTTCAGAGCGATAAGCCTTCTTTCCATTCAAAAAACCTCTCTTTGATTAAAAGAGAGGTTGGTATGATGAAATACTTTCCTCTCATCTTTCAAAGGTTATCACCTTTGCAGGAATTAGCACCGTTTCAAGTCAATATTTTGACTGATGGTTGCCGGGTTTCATAGGGCCTGTCCCTCTACCACTCTGGATAAGAAGTTTATCGCTATTTATTTTTAATAACAATAACACCAGCTTAACTGAAATTCAAGTATTAAATAAAAAAACAAAGGTGGGACCTAACTAACCCCACCTTTCTGTTTTACAAAATTACTTCATCCTTCGCTGGTGCTGCTTACCTTTTCTCTAGATAAAGCATTTTGAAACTGTTCGATTAGTATAGGAACGATTTCAAAGGCATCGCCAACAATTCCATAATGACAGTTTTGAAAAATAGGGGCTTCTTTGTCCTTATTAATGGCAATTATTAAACCGGAATTTTTCATTCCCACAATATGTTGAATCGCACCAGAAATTCCAATCGCAAAATAGATTTTTGGCGTCACTGTCACACCAGTTTGCCCTACTTGATGTGCGTGTTCGATCCAACCTGCTTCCACCACATCTCGGCTGGCACCAACCGCTCCTCCGACGGTTTTCGCCAATTGGTGGATTAACTGAAATCCCTCGAAGCTCCCTAATCCTTTCCCGCCGGCAACAATGATGTCCGCCTCGTCGATTCTAACTTTCTTTACCGTTTCCTTGACTATTTCCAAGACTTTTGTCCGAATATCTTCTTCCTTTAGGGATATTGTTTCTTCAACAATCTTCCCTGTTCTCCCTGCTTGCGGGGTCAGCGCCTTCATGACTTTGGCGCGAACCGTCGCCATTTGCGGCCGATACTTTTTACATAAAATGGTCGCCATAATATTTCCGCCAAAAGCCGGTCTGCTCGCCAATAGTAACCCCGTTTCCTCTTCCACATCCAGCTCTGTCGTATCCGCCGTCAACCCAGTCGGCATATCGGTGGCAACAGCGCTTGCCAGGTCTTTTCCAGTCGAGGTGGCACCGAAAAGGATAATTTCCGGTTTATATTTTTCCGTGCAATCCAGAAGGGCCCCCATGAAGGATTCGGTTCGATAATCTTTAAAGATGGGTTGGTCATAGACATACACTTTATCTGCTCCGTATTCAAATACGGTTTTTGTTAAATGTTTAACATTTTCTCCGATTAAAATGCCCGCCAATTCCACTCCCCGTTTGTCTGCCAACTTCCTTCCAGCACCCAATAGTTCAAGGGATACAGAAGCAACCGCTCCATCCTTTTGTTCAATGAATACCCAGACACCTTGGTAATCTTTGAAATCCAATTACATTTCCCCCTTCACTTCAAACAGTTCTCGCTTTTCAAGCACGACAGAAAGCAACTGTTCCACTTGTTCCCGTGGATTGCCTTCAAGGAATGTTCCCCCTGCTGGTTTCTGTGGAGCCCATACTTTGGAAACAATCGTTGGGGATCCCTTCAAACCTAGCTGCTTAATATCAACCCCTTCCAAGTCATCAACAGACCAGATATGCGGTTTGTATCTAGCAGCTTTAATCATGTTTGGAAGCGGGGAATACGGCACATCATTTATTGTTTTTTCAACCGAAAACAAACATGGCAGTGTGGACTTAACGACTTCATATCCGTCCTCCAATTTGCGATGGACAATAGCATATCCTTCTGCTTGATTGATTTCCTCTACTTTGTTCACGGAAGTCAGCGGTGGAATATCAAGCCTTCTTGCTATTCCTGGTCCGACTTGCCCGGTATCTCCATCAATGGACATTTTGCCGCAAATAATCAAATCCACGGGCATCGTTTTGGCAATTTTTTCAATCGCCTTTGTCACGGCATAGCTCGTTGCCAATGTATCCGCACCCGCAAATCGGCGGTCCGTGATCAAATAACCCTCATCGGCGCCAATTTCAATACACGTTTTGATAGCGTTAACCGCTGGAGGCGGCCCCATCGTGACAACGGATACGATTCCCCCATACCTTTCCTTTAGCCGAACGGCCTCTTCTACCGCATGAGCGTCATAAGGATTCAATATCGCAGGCGCTGTCCTGCGGTCCATTGTATTTGTTTTTGGATTCATCTTGATAATTTTGGTGTCAGGCACTTGCTTGATACAAGCTACAATATGAAGCATTTTACCCCTCCCTTTTAATCAAAAGCACATTTTCTGGCTAATAAGCCTTTTTACGCCCGTTTACTTTTACTTTATTAAAAGAGATGTCCTAACATTCGAAATTTCTGTCAAATATCTTTGAATATGTTAGCAATGAAAAGCAAAAGAAATAAAAAATCCCAATATTACCTATTTTTTTATGGAATATTATTGACGATGTGCAAAATCAGATATTATACTTAATGCAACAAAAAATGAATGAGCATTCATTCAATAACGAGTTTAAGTCAAACTGGCTAGTATACAACCAGTAAAAAAATAATCCGAGGAGCGTCAGTATGAAAAAGTTCATGCCCATCCCACAGCCCAAAACGTATGGACCGCTTGGGAATTTGCCTTTAATCGACAAGGAATCCCCTACACTATCATTTTGTAATCTCGCAGAAGAGTACGGTCCTATATTTCGTATGGAATTCCATGGTGGTTTCTCAACCATCTTTCTTTCTGACCACGAATTGGTGGCGGAAGCTTGTGATGAATCAAAATTTGATAAGAGCCTAACAGGGGGATTAAGCAAGGTTCGCGCTTTTTCCGGTGACGGGCTTTTCACCAGCAAAACAAACGAGCCAAATTGGCAAAAAGCTCACAACATTCTAATGCCTTCTTTTAGTCAACAAGCTATGAAAGGGTATCACTCAATGATGGTAGATATCGCCTTGCAGCTTGTTCAAAAATGGGCTCGTCTAAATCCAAATGAAAGTATTGATGTACCAGATGATATGACCAGATTAACACTTGACACGATTGGATTATGTGGTTTTAATTATCGATTTAACAGCTTTTATCGAGAAAACCACCATCCTTTTATCATGAATATGGTCAATTCTCTTGATGAAGCCATGCACCAGGGTACACGTCTGCCGATTCAAAATAAATTCATGTTGAAAAGGAAACGACAGTTCGAACAGGATATTAAAGAGATGTTTTCATTGGTAGACCAACTGATTGCTGAGCGTAAAAAACTGGGAGATCAAGGTGAAACCGATATACTCGCACGGATGCTCAGCACAAAAGACCCGGAAACCGGGGAAACTCTTAGTGATGAAAATATTCGTTTTCAAATTATCACTTTTTTGATAGCGGGACATGAAACGACCAGTGGATTATTGGCCTTTACGCATTACTTGTTATTAAAACATCCTGAAGTACTTAAAAAGGCTTACGAAGAAGTCGATCAAGTCTTGACTAGCCCTATTCCAACCTATAAACAAGTTACACAACTTAAATATATTCGAATGATATTAAATGAATCCCTGCGTTTGTATCCTACAGCACCGCAATTTACGTTATATGCTAAGGAAGATACTGTCCTCGGTGGAAAATATGAGATTAAAAAGAGGCAAAATATCGCGATTCTACTGCCTCAGCTTCATCGGGATAAAAAGGCATGGGGAGTCGATGCAGAGCAGTTTCGTCCAGAACGGTTTGGGGATCCAAGTAAAATACCATACGATGCCTTTAAACCATTCGGCAATGGTCAACGGGCCTGCATTGGGATGCAGTTTGCCCTGCACGAAGCTACATTACTGATGGGTATGATTCTTCAAAACTTTGAATTAATCGATCATACGAACTACCAGTTGAAAATTAAACAAACGATGACACTAAAACCTGATAATTTTACCATGCGCGTAAAATTAAGAGAAAATAGATTAAGAGATTCATTTACTGCTGCCAGTCATGATACTCGTTCTTTTGACTTGAGAAAGGAAAATCAGGTTCTGAATTCTTCCCAAAACGGAGTGAGCACTATCCCACTCCTAGTGCTTTACGGTTCCAATATGGGTACTGCAGAAGGAATCGCATGTGAACTTGCGGAAAAGGCAAGCGGGCACGGATTCCGGAGTGAAGTGGCGGCACTTGATGAGCGTATCGACAATTTGCCAACAGAAGGTGCCGTTTTGATTATCACCTCTTCTTATAATGGCAAACCGCCAAAAAATGCGCGGAAGTTCGTGCAATGGTTGGAACAGATTGAGGCAGATAGACTTAAAGGGGTTCATTATGCGGTTTTTGGCTGCGGGGATCGCAACTGGTTAAATACTTATCAAGAAGTTCCTAGATTCATCGACGAACAGCTAGCATTAAAGGGTGCTGTCAGGTTCTTGCATCGGGGTGATGCTGATGTGAGCGGTGACTTTGAAGAGCAGCTTGAAACATGGAAAGAAACCATGTGGTCAGATGTGAAGAAAGCTTTTGGATTAACACATGACGAAAAGGATTTATTCACAGAAGGAAAGTTAACTATGGAGTATATTTCGAAGAAAACTGCTTCTATCGAAGCTTTTTCAAGTAATAGTTGGGAGAAAGTCAACCGGGTTTTACGCCGCTTTCAATTAAATGGAAATGATCTCGTGATGTTAACCGCCATTGGACAGAACAGTTTTCAACTTCCCATGAATTGTCCCGTAAGTCTTTATGAACTCCTTAGTGAATGGGTAAAATTAGAGGAAGTGGCAACGTTTGACCAAATACGCGAACTTGCGGAATATACCGTTTGCCCTCCGCATAAACGAGAATTAGAATTCTTATTAAATGAAGGAACCTACGAAATTCAAGTAGTTAGGAATCGTATTACAATGCTTGACTTGCTTGAAAAATATGAAGCTTGTGAAATGCCATTTGAACGTTTCTTGGAGCTATTACCTCCATTAAAAGTAGCTGCTGAAAAAGTATAATTACTAAAATGAAAAAAGTACCGTTTTACGTTTGTTCCATCTATAAAGGAATAAGCGGATTTAGACGGTACTTTTTCCTTTTTCTTAGTGACTTGCACTGCCGGCTCTTATTTGGTACTGATAGAACAGGTCTTGTCATATTCTTATAAAAAAACTAAAAGAAGGAGTTGAAAGTCGGGTGAAAAAAGTTAAGGTTCGTTTAAGTCCTATTGTTAGTCAGATCAATTTACCCACTGTTTTGAAAACAACTATCCTTCCGGGTGACACAACTGAACGATTATTTATTGTAACTCAGGTAGGTGAGATCTTTTACATAGTAAACTCAAGTTTAAGGACTTTTTTAGATATTCGCCCGCGAATCATAAAACTAGGGGAGTCCGAGGGTGGTTATGATGAACGGGGATTGCTGGGCCTTGCGTTTCATCCCCAATTTTATTATAACGGTCTGTTTTACCTTCATTATTCATTAGCTGGAACACAAGGTTCGGGTGCACTTAGTAAAGGTTTTAATCCTAACCCATGTGATCCCAAAACCTTAAACCTAAAGTGGCTAAATAGAGAATCTCAATATGATCATATTGATACAGTAGAAGAATGGACTTTACAATCGAATGGACAGCCTCAAAAACGACGAACACTATTAAACTTAAGAAGACCATTTATGAATCATAATGGTTTCAATAGCTTAAACTTTTCACCTGAAACTGGGAAACTTGTTTTAACAACCGGGGATGGCGGGTCTGGCTATGATCCATTCAATTTAAGTCAGGACGACATGGAAATCGCCGGTAAAATAATTGAAATTGATGTGGTTAAGAATACATTTATCAATAATCCACCCGTTGTCACACGGTTTAATGAACTTCCTGCACCTATTCAGGAAACGCTTACGGTAATGGCTAAAGGGGTCCGCAATATACCGGGTATTTCATTTCAACGGTTTTATAATCAGTATATAAAATATGTGGGAAATGTCGGACAGGATCTAGTGGAGTCGATTTTTTCATTCGTTCAATATAAACCAATACCGGTTCCTCAGCTCGTTCAAGCATATTTAAGTAACACCAAACCTGATCCCGAAGGATTTATTAACTTTGGCTGGCGAGGTTGGGAAGGTGCTTTTCCTACATCGATAATTAGGAATTGCACCAACACCCAGGGTTTAGACGAGAAAACAATTGCTTATTACGATGAAGCAGTCAAAACTTCAGTAAAGCGTCTTCAGCCACTAACTAGCTATTTTCATAAGGATCAAAGACCCGATAAGTTTGGAGGAACTGCCCTTACAGGAGTGCAAGTCTATGTGGGAAATGGAATCCCCGATTTAACGGGAAGCGTTCTGTTTACCGATCTTGCCCGAAAGGAAGAATCACGCCCTCCGGTTAGAGGAGTTTTAGCTTATAGCAGAGTTCGAACAGATGGTAAACTTAATGATTTTAGTGTGATCGAAACCGATTATAATTTTGGATCTCAATCATCTTATTATGTTAATTTGGGAACGAACCTGGATCATACGAGACTATATTTGGGTGTTTATGGCTCTATGAAAGTGACTGATTTTAACCAAGGTACTATTTTTGAAATTGTTCCATGAATTAAATTACGTTAGAGTTTTTATTTTTTTCACTTAAAAAATCGTTTCTAATCAATGTGGCATTTAATTTTTCAGAACCTAAGAACATTATTGCAACAAAACCTGCCACGACAAATGGGAAGATTCCTATAGTTGAGTGTGCGGCAATGAAACCCAGAAGTGGCGGCAGGAACGTACTGCCTGTATAAGCAACAGCCATTTGATACCCCATAATGGTCTGAGAATGTTCCTGTCCAAAACGACTTGGTGTTTCATGTAACATACATGGGAAAATAGGTGCTAATCCTAATCCAACCATAATAAAACCAATTAGTGAGAACGTGGACGGCAATGGCAGGAATAGAAGCGCCGCACCAGTTAATGCTAATAGCTGCCCCATCCGAATGAGAGTACGGTTTCCTATTTTTAAAGTAATAAATCCTGTTATAAATCTACCAATTGTTATGCCCGCGTAATACAAGGAAATCCATTTTGCCGCTGCGTCTAAGGATATATCTTTAACATTTACTAGGAAACTACTTCCCCAGAGACCCATCGTGGATTCTGCGCCACAATAAAACATGAAAGAGATCAAAGCTAGTTTAACTCCCCTAATTTGCATGGGTTTACGTTTTTTAGCATCTGCTCCATTCAATACACTATTATTGTTTTCTGAATCATTATCTCCAATACCATGGTTGTTTCCTCCAACCTTTTTCCATAAAGGCAAAGTGAAGAAAAGAATGACAACTAATGCAAACTGAATACCTGCAATGGCAAGATACCCGCTTCTCCATGAATGTTGCCCAGATAGAAACTGAGCCATAATCACGGGACCAAGTGTAGCCCCCACTCCCCAAAAACAATGAAGCCAGCTCATGTGGTGTGCTTTGTAATGTGAAGCTACATAATTGTTTAATCCCGCATCAACAGCACCTGCACCTAATCCAAGTGGTATGGCACAGATAAACAACCAAAAAATCGAGGGAGCAAAATGAAACCCAAGCAGTGCTCCAGCTGTCATGAAACAACTGAAAAAGGTAACAATGCCAGTTCCGAAGCGTTTTAGCACTGCTCCGCTAGCAAAACTTGAAATGATGGTTCCTCCAGCGATTGTCATAAAAAGCAATCCGGCAGTCTCAAGCGGTGCCCCAAATTCCGATTGCATCATAGACCATGACACTCCTAATATGGAATCAGGCAACCCCAAGCTGATGAACGCCAAGTAGATAATTACTAAAAAGAATGTAGCCAAATATAAACACCGCCTTTTTTTAAAATTGTCTTAGCTGTTTATTCCGGTGATCATGAGATCAAGACCCAGTCGTTGCAATCCAAATAGATAGTCTAGTTTCCAATCACTCATTATAAGTTCCGGCAGATGCTCTGCTGGAATATACCTTGAGCTTCGTTCTGCTATGTGGTCTATGATCGATTGATTGACTTCATCATTGCAAAATATAATGGTATGAGGGTTAATGATAGCTGTAAAGGAAGCTATTAACCTGCTAATGGCGTCGATTTCATATTCCTCAGATATAAATGCTTTCTTCGTCCCATTTCCATTTTCCAAAGCCTGACCAAAATTTCGGTCATCATACTGTGGAACGAATGTAACCTCTCCTGAAAAATTGGTGCTGCCCCGCACCACAACTCCATTTACCATAATTCCGGCACCTGGACCATTTTGACCTGAATATAAATAAATGAGAGATTTATTTTTCTTTGCGTTACTATCGTGATAACCAAGCACTGCCGCATTCATATCGTTTTCTATTACAACAGGTATTGAAAAACGATTTTCCAAGTATTCCTGCAAATCAAAGTTTTGAAGATGCTCATACCCTGGTATATAAATAATCCGTCCATTTTCAACGGAACCAGGTACACCAATGGCTACAGAATTGATTTTCGGATACTTCTCTATTAACTCTTTAACACACTTGGTTAATAATTTTAAATCATCATCTATTAATGTACTTGAGGTTTTTCCCGAGTCCTTTACTTCTCCTAAACAGTTAAAGACAATATAATTGGTCTCTGTTCTTTCTAAAAAAATGGCCAGCCCCAACATATACTCCGGATTGTATGTATATCTTTTTGCCCTTCTTCCACCACTCGAATCATCAAGACCAACTGAAATAAGTTCACCTTCCTTTTCCATTTGGCTTAAGAATTTACTTATTGTCGGGAAACTAATTCCTAATTTATCGCTAAGTTCAACTTTTGTTGAACTTCCAAGTTCTAAAAGAGATGTACGAATACCGCGAAGAATTCCTATTCGCATCGATTTTGGAGTCGTATTCACAAGGGTCACCGCCTTTTTACATAAACTTATTAAAATACTTTAATAAGTATCCAGCAAAAAACTTATTAAATGTCTTTAATAAGGGATATTGGTAATTTATCATAGAAAATTATCGAAAGCAATGGAGAAATAAATTGAATCAAACTTCACTTCATATGATTCTTATTAAAATGTAACTATTTTTGACAAATTAAAGCCATAAAAAAACCTCTTTCGTTTAGCAAAAGAGGCTTTAATCTGTTTTTTTCATTTTTAGCCTATTGTGTCCATTTCTTTTTTAATATTATTTACTAGAGTTTCATCAACCCATTTTCCTGTTGCTTTAATTGATCCATGTATTGCAAAATTTCTTCTCCATCTAGAGCTGCATCTAGCTTATTACTAAAGATTTATACTTTTTACTACTTATCCGAGAGTAAAAGCCGTTTATCCGAGAGTTATGCCGCTTATCCGAGAGTAAACGACTCCTATACGAGAATAAACTAGGTATTTAAAATTTGAAAAAGCAGACTCACTTTACGGCTAAATTTAGCTTTGATTCCGTTTTAATGAATATCTTTTTTCTTAAATCGACCACCATATACAGAGGATACATCTGTAGCAATTATAAATGCTTGGGGGTCTAGCTCCCTGATAATATCTTTCATCTTGGTTTCCTCAAGCCTAGTAAAAACGCATAAAATAACTCGTTTATCTTCACCGCTGTAGGAACCCTCTCCGTGCAAATAGGTCACTCCCCGACCTAAACGCTCTGTTATAGCATCCGCAATCTCAGTAGTATTATCGCTTATGATATACACAGATTTCATATCATCCAATCCTTTAACAACAACGTCAATAGTCTTGAATGCAATATAATATGTAAGCATCGAAAATAAAGCATTTTCTAAAGAGTAGACAAAGGCTGCAATCGAGAAGATAATCACATTAACAAACATAATGATTTCACCGACAGAGAACGGCAGCCTTTTCTCTACTAAAATCGCCAATGTTTCTGTACCATCTAAAACTCCACCATTTCTGATAGTTAAACCTACCCCTAAACCTAAAATTAAACCACCGAAAACAACTGCCAGTAACTCATTATTTACAATAGGTTTTACATGATGCATAAAAGTAGTCGCCACAGAAAGAGCTACAATTCCATACAGCATGCTAATAGCAAAGGTTTTACCGATTTGTTTATATCCTAAGAAAAAGAAAGGTAAGTTTAAAATAACTAAAAATATACTTAGATTTATTGCGGTCACATGACTCAATATCATGGATAAGCCCGTTACACCGCCGTCAATCATATTGTTTGGAATTAACACTGCTTCTAACCCATAAGCCATAATGATTGCACCAATAGTAATAAATACCGCCCTTTTGACAATATTCCTTACTGTTAATTTTTTGTGTTTTATTCCCCTTTTTGCTTCAGGTGTATTCATTAAATCTCTCCCTTCAATATTCATTATTGTTTCCCTATTATTAACAAATCAAATAATATGCCCATAGTATATAATCATACGAAAAAGCTAGTCGGGAACTTGACCAGCTTTCTTACACAAAAGTAGTTTCAATTGTACTTCGCAATTGGGAATTTTCTCTTTGAAAATTACCTGACCATTCATAATTGATTGGGTTTATTTTATTTTATTCGTTTCATTCTGTTTTCCTTTTTGGCTTTCATAAGTTTTTGCCTTTTGACCATTTTCCTTCTTTCTATTTCTTTGGAACAATCTTCACTCCATGAAATTAATTCTTCATCAGACATTGTTGGTATTCTTTCAATTATCTCTTTCAATAAATCCGATTTAATCATGTTCCAAAACCCCTTCATATGATTATGAAGATAGTCTTTACAGATTGTAATCACGTTTATACTATTTGTATTTTTTCGCGAAAATCAATGTTTGTGTCGTTTATTGTCAGAATTTTTATTTTTCTTTTTGTTGTTTATATATTTTCATAGTGTTAACATATCATATGTAAACGCTACCATGATTTTCCTAATAGAATACATATTCTTTTAAGGAGGAAATAATATGAGTCAATTAACCACAGCTTTAAAAGAAAAGGTTGAAAAGTTCCTAACTGGAAAGAAGAAGTTATTTATTAATGGTGAATTCGTTGAGAGCAAATCACAAAAAACATTTGATACTTACAATCCCGCTACCGGTGAGGTATTAGCATGTGTTTACGAAGCGGGTGCAGAAGATATTGATTTTGCAGTAAAAGCGGCCCGTAAAGCATTTGATCAAGGACCATGGTCAAAAATGAGCGCAGCTAATCGAAGCAGGCTAATGTACAAGCTTGCCGATTTAATGGAAGAGAACAGTGCTGAACTAGCACAATTAGAAACGTTGGATAATGGTAAACCAATCCGGGAAACAACCAATGCAGACATTCCTTTGGCCATTGAGCATATGCGCTACTATGCAGGCTGGTCTACGAAGATTGTCGGCCAAACCATTCCTGTAAATGGACCATTCTTAAACTATACTCGCCATGAGGCAGTGGGAGTAGTGGGACAAATTATCCCTTGGAATTTCCCTCTTCTAATGGCAATGTGGAAGCTCGGAGCCGCTCTTGCCACTGGCTGTACAGTTGTGTTAAAACCGGCTGAGCAAACTCCTCTATCAGCTCTTTACTTGGCAGAGCTTATTCAAGAAGCCGGTTTCCCGGCAGGTGTTGTCAACATCGTTCCTGGTTTTGGAGAAACGGCTGGTCAGCCGCTTGTTGATCATCCTTTAGTGGATAAAATTGCATTCACTGGTTCTACTGAAGTCGGAAAATTGATCATGTCCAATGCTTCTAAATCATTGAAACGAGTAACACTTGAACTTGGAGGCAAATCACCTAACATCATCCTGCCTGATGCGGATTTAACAAAGGCAATCCCAGGTGCGTTGAACGGTGTAATGTTCAACCAAGGACAGGTTTGCTGTGCTGGTTCCAGCGTGTTCATCCAAAAGAAGCAATTCGATAATGTTGTAGCGGATATGGCTGCACATGCGAAAAAAATCAAGCAAGGTGCCGGACTTCATGCTGATACAGAAATTGGACCGCTTGTATCAGATGAGCAGCAAAAGCGTGTACTTGGCTATATTGAGAAGGGAATAAATGAAGGTGCACAGCTAGTAGTTGGCGGTGAAAAGCCTCAGGAACAAGGATATTTTGTGTCCCCTACTATTTTTGCAGATGTACGCGATGAAATGACCATTGCTAAGGAAGAAATCTTTGGACCTGTTATTTCTGCCATGCCATATGACGATTTAGACGAATTAATTAATCGTGCAAACAATAGTGAATATGGGCTGGCAGCTGGTGTGTGGACACGGGATGTCGCTAAGGCACACTACATTGCCAACAATCTTCGTGCTGGAACAGTTTGGGTGAACTGCTACAATGCCTTTGATGCCGCTTCACCGTTTGGCGGTTATAAACAATCTGGTATTGGACGCGAAATGGGATCCTATGCACTTAATAACTATACAGAAGTAAAAAGTGTATGGATTTCTATGCAATAAAATATTAATAGATTACTTAAAAAGAAGGTGCTGATTTCAGCAACCTTCTTTTTTTATTACCTTTTCTTGATAACTGTGGTGGCACAAGCTAGCGGAAGCGCTGTCCAATGTATTTGGACAAAATTCCCATATTAAGTTCATAAAGTTTTTTGCCAGAGTCCAAAAAGATATGATATATCAATATCATAGAAGTTCAAAAAATATACATAAACAGGGGGAACCAAAAAGACATGACAGTTCTGCAAATTTTAAGTTTAATTGGAATCGATATTTTGTTATCGGGTGATAATGCGGTGGTTATCGCACTAGCTGCTAGTAAAGTACCCCAGCATTTGAGAAATCGAGCAATTTTTGGCGGGACATTAATGGCTATTGTTCTAAGGATTCTAGCAGCAACAGTTTTAATTCAGTTTCTAGGATTACCCTTCGTGCAATTAGTGGGCGGTTTAATCTTGTTACGTATCAGTTACAATTTAATTGCAAATAAAGAAGAGGAAAACGCAAATATCAAACCATCAGATCAAGTCCTAACAGCAATTAAAACGATTGCGATGGCCGATTTCGCAATGTCTATTGATAATGTTATCGCTTTATCAAGCGTTGCGGAAAGAATTCTTCCAATTATAATTGGGATTGCTATCTCCATCCCAATCATTATTTTTGGCAGCAAATTATTAACGAGCTTAATGGAGCGATTTCCAATTATCGTTTATGCTGGTGCAGGTTTATTAACCTTTGCTGCAGGTAAAATGATGGTTGAAGATAAAGGATTAGAAAAGTTCCACATCTTAATACCAGAATCACTTCATTTAGTTATTCCAATCGCTATGGCTATCATTTTGGTGGTAGCAGTGTTTGTAAAGAATAACATGGGAAAAGAAGCAAAAGCTACAATATAAACATAAAAAAGCGCCGTTTAAATCGGTGCTTTTTCTATGCCAAAATATCTATTTATGTAAGTGTCAATTAATCTATCAAAGTTCATTATTAAAACTTTTCTTTTTTCTATCCAAAACATCAACAAACACTCCTTCTTCCCTCTCAAACACCATCCTAACCGTTCCAACCGGGCAATTTCGCTGCTTAGTAATCTCAATTTCAATAATCTTGATCGGGTATTCATTTGAAATATGTAATTTTTTTATATTTCAACGAATAGGTATTTAGTAACTATTAATTGGTAAAGTATGGATTTTTTATCCATATGATATAAATCATTGATTTTCCTGTAAATCCATTTTATAGAAAATGAACATTTATGGATGTAAAGGAGTTTGCATGAAACGACGTGATTTTGTCAAATATGCTGGCTAATAGTGAGAGGCTTTATACTTTCTAATTTAAATTACGTAAGACCTTTTTTACTATTCATTGTTAAAATTCGGACTTTTTATATTGCACTTCACGGACTCTATTTATAAAATTTAGATGCTAAGTTTTGGGTTATTTTTAAGAATTTATCAATATCGTTAATTCCTTGACAATGTAACGGTGAAATTCTAATAGCACCATCCAACCCAAAAGATTCCAGCATTCTTTTGGAATAACGACTTGATATGATTCTCTCATATACAATTACATTTGAATTCTCATATTCTCTTACGGCTTGTGTATAATCAAGGTTATCAATGGCAATTGCCAAAATTAAATCCCTAGTTGACAAATCATCGTGATCTAGGAATACTTTTACGCCTTCCATATTTCTTAACCCAGGTAATTCATCTGTTCCATTTAGAATCCTATTCATCAAAGCTCTTTCATGAAGTTTTATTCTATTCATTCCTTCTACGAATAAAGCTCTTCTGTCTTCACTATCAATAAATTTACTTCCAATCCAACAAACATAATTAACAATTTCAGTAATAACAGCAAAGTGTGCAGGTGCAGGACTACGTAACTCCCATTGACTCTGCTTTGTAGCAAGAAGGCGATGATGTGGCAAGGCTGCAACTCTATCTGAAACATATCCAATTCCTGAACCTCTTACGCCAAAAAACTTATAGGGAGCAATTGTTATTCCATCAACAGGTGTTTTCAAAGTCGATTACACCATGTGGTGCGTGCTGTACTGCATCTACAATAATATATAAATCTGGTTTTATAGTATACATTCATATGTCATTCCTCCTCTCTATCGAGCACTAAGCGAGCAATTAACGAACTTGGAGGTACGTATACGAACTCAACAATCATCTGAACTTTACTTACTTTTAGAAAGAGGTGAAATTGATATTGCATTTTCCCTTTTAGAACAGCCAATGCCAAATATGATTATTGAAAAAATTTTTTCAGAACCGCTTGTTGTGATTCGTAAAGAAAATTTCCCACAAAGCAATCAAATGATTGATCTAAAGGAATTAGATCCTGAAAAGGCATTATATATTAATTGGCATTCATCTTTTCGAGCTTGGTATGATCGGTTTAGAGGTGAAAGAGAGTATCCACCTATTCGTGTAGATACAGCTCAACTACTTCAAACATTTATGGATATACCGGGAAAATGGGCTATTGTCCCCCTTTCAATGGCAAAAAGTTTTGAAGCTACTGGCGAATTCGGTCTATATCAGCTAATTGATCCTCCGCCAGATCGAGTTTGTTATCAAATTCGTCCAAGGCATCCAAGACCTGGCGCTATAGAAAGTCTAGAAATTCTAGATTCAGTGATAAAGAGTACTATGAGTTAGGTTCTATGATTAAAAAATACATAAAAATTAAGAAAAGACATTGTTAATATGAAAAGAAGCAGGAAAACCTTAATGGTTTCCTGCTTCTTTTTAATACAATTTTTGGATCATCTTCTATTACTAATATTTTATTTATTATTGTCTCCCCATACGAGGCGGGCTTTTCTGCATCAATCTTTATGCTTTTTGGCAACATTAATATCATACGACTTCCTTAGTAAAAGGTGAGACTGATCCCATACAGTGCACATAAATTGACTTGGATTATTGTGGACACTAAAATTTAACAGAAACAGACTTATAGGAATGGAAAATATATCAGAGGGAAGTGAAATCCGAAAATGAAGCAATACAATACGCGTGCCATTATGGCGTCGCTGCTCATCTGCGGTTTCGTTGGCATGTTCAGTGAAACAGCTCTCAACATTGCGATTAGTAATTTAATGGTCGTGTTCCAAATTTCAGCCGCTACTGCACAGTGGTTGACGACGGGGTTCCTGCTTACTCTCGGCATTTTGATGCCGATGACTGGGCTCCTTCTGCAATGGTTTACGACGAGACAATTGTTTATCGCTTCGTTAGCGAGCTCGATCGCAGGTACATTGATTGCGGCGCTCGCTTTCAATTTCGAAATGCTTATGATCGCTCGCGTTCTTCAGGCGGCCGGCATGGGCCTGCTGATTCCGCTCATGTTCAATACGATCCTCGTCGTTTATCCACCGGAGAAGCGCGGGGCGGCGATGGGTTTCGTAGGACTTGTGATTATGTTCGCACCAGCGA
Organism: Neobacillus sp. NRS-1170; assembly: GCF_050468025.1. Taxonomy (NCBI): domain Bacteria; kingdom Bacillati; phylum Bacillota; class Bacilli; order Caryophanales; family Bacillaceae; genus Neobacillus; species Neobacillus sp. NRS-1170. The sequence continues at coordinate 22,897 of NZ_JBITPF010000069.1, forward strand.
CTGGTCCGACAGTGGCGGGTCTTTTAATCGAATATTTAACATGGCACTACATCTTCTGGCTCTCGCTGCCGTTTTTAGTAATAGGGCTGTTGGTAGGGCTGAAGTATTTGGAAAATGTTACGGAAGTCACTAAGCCTCGCATCGATTTACTGTCTGTTGTATTATCAACGATTGGCTTCGGCGGCGTTGTTTTTGGCTTTAGCAAGGCGGGCGAAGCAGTAGAAAGTTGGACCAGTCCGGCCGTTCTCTTTTCCATCCTCATCGGGCTGGTTGCACTTGTGCTGTTCATACTTAGGCAGGTGTTTATGCGTGAGCCGATGATGGACCTTGGCGTCTTTAAATACCCAATGTACAACGTGGGGCTGCTTATGGTACTGGCTTGTATGATGATTATCTTGTCCAGCATGATTATTCTGCCATTGTTTCTTCAAAACGGTATGAAACTATCCGCTTTCACTACTGGGCTGATGCTGTTGCCAGGCAGCGCACTGAACGGCATCCTTTCTCCGCGCATGGGGCGTTTGTTCGACAAATATGGGCCAAAGTGGCTTGTTATTTCCGGCCTCGCCGTCGTGGCAATCATGTTGTGGTGTCTTTCCAGCATATCGTCCTCATCTTCGATTGCATTTATCGTCGCCTTGCATATCGGACTAATGGTTGGTATCTCCATGGTCTGGATGCCGGCGCAGACGAACGGCCTGAACCAGCTTCCGCCGGAGCTTTACCCACACGGTACGGCAGTCATGAACACGCTGCAGCAGGTTGCGGGTGCGATCGGAACAACGATTGCGATCATCATTCTAACGAGCGGCATGGATAAGTATATGCACGAATCCCCTGCTCCAACCAAACCGACCGAGATGGCTAACGCGATGACGCTAGGCTCTCAGAACGTGTTCTTGTTTGCCATGATCGTGACGCTGATCAGTCTTGTTCTAGCCTTCTTTATCCGCCGCGTCATCGTCAAGCATGCGGAAATGAATCCGATGCATTAATGTTTTCAAAGGGACCCCTCGACGGGCCCGTATGCTTTAGTACAATTTTAGAAACAAAATAATGGTCGAGAACACTCATAACTGCAGTCACAAGTGTTCTCGACCATTTTATAAAAAATACACTTTTGTCTATAATAAATGTGATATTCCAATCCATTAATAAGAGATGAAATATATAAATCTTACAGCGGATTAAACTCAAAGCATTGCTTTATAAGTATATGATTCTTTGTATAGCTGTTCCCACTGTTCATGTAGTCTTTCGGCTGTCTGATAGTCATTGAAGTCCACTTTAGAATCTTCCTGTAATTTCTCTTTTAAATGGCGGCAGGATTCTTCCCATTCCTCTAAACTTTTTAAATCAATAAGTTTTGAAAACCTTGGTCTCATACTTTCCCAATTAGAAAACATGTTATTACACCATTCCAGCAAATATTCATGGTATTGCTTTTGTTCCTCTAAATCCAAAAATTTATCTAATTTAACCTCAATTTCCTCTTGCAAAGCTTCCGTTTCCAAAAAATCTTCATGGATTTGGTTTTGCACTTCCAATTCCAAACGTTGATCAGACTCGACTTCAATCTCTTCTTGATAAGCATTCGATTCTTTGAATAGCAGTTCCCACTGTTCATATAGCCTTTCAGCTGTCTGATAGTCATCGGAGTCCACTTTTATATCTGCCTGTAATTTCTCTTTTAAATGGAGGCAGGATTCTTCCCATTCCTCTAAGCTTTTTATATCAAAAAGTTTTGAAAATCTTGGTCTCATACTTTCCCAATTAGAGTAAATAATATTACACCAATTCAGCAATTCTTCACGGTATTGCTTTTGTTCCTCTAAATCCATCTCTTTATCTGATTCATCCTCAATCTCCTCTTGAATACCTTCTATTTCCCAAAGTTCTTCTTCTTGGATTTGCTTTTGCTCTTCCCATTCCAAACGTTTATCAGAATTGTCTTCAATCTCCACTTGAATACCTTCTATTTCCCAAAGTTCTTCTTCATGGATTTGTTTTTGCTCTTCCCATTCCAAACGTTTATCAGAATTGTCTTCAATCTCTTCTTGATTAGCTTTCGATTCTTTGAATAGCTGTTCCCACTGTTGATAAAGCCTTTCAGCTGACTGATGGTTCTCGACTTCCACTTTTAAATCTGCCAGTAATTTCTCTTTTAATTGACGGCAATATCCTTCCCATTCCTCTAAAATTATTATATCAACAAGTTTTGAAAACCTTGGCCTCATACTATTCCAGTAAGAATAAATGTTATTACACCCTTCCAGCAAATCTTCACGGTATTGATTTTGTTCTTCCATTTGCTGCATTCCCCTCACAAAGGTTAATTATTTTTTTATTATCCTGATTATAATGACCCCAAATTTATTTAATGTTAGACGATTGTCCTAGGCTTAGGTATTCATGGATATATAAAAACAATATGACGTGACTTACAAAACGGAGAGGGCTATTTCACCATTTCTAAAAAGAATTATTCTGAATAAAGTTTCATCAATTTCAAAAATAATCCAAAAAGTGTCTGATTCGTTAGCTCAATAAGAAAAAGAGCTGAAAATCAATTCATCGATCTTCAGCTCTTATCGACTTTTAGCTCATTAACGCTTTTCTAACCTTCCTTGCAAAAACTAATGGATCATCAACATCTTCAATATTAACGTAAATCAATTTCGGATCATCAAAAAGCCACTCATTGTGTATGGATGAAACTAATATTCCTTGTTTAAGAATGGAAGCAATAAAATTCTCGACTTCTATTTGCAAAAGTGCTACCCTGCCTAAGCACAATGCTCGTCCAGTCTGATTATTTCTTGATTCGAATGAGAAAGAAGAGGTTACTCTGAAACGTTTTCCTAAAATTATTGCTTTTATTTCATCTCGATTTATGGTTGCTACGCATTTTCCACCCGCAAAACCCTCTTGCCCGCCTATAATTCTTGCAAACTCTTGACAAATTAATTCATCATTAGACATTGCTATTCATCTCCCCCTAGTATTACTAGGTTATGAATAAATAAACAGTTCTGAAACGGACATGTATCTTATTTTGAAATAAAAAATTACGATTTTAAACTAACGAATATCATTTACCAAGTAGTTCTTGATTTTTTTTATTGAATGTCTTTAAGAAAGGTATTGAGTAAAAGATTTTAAAATTTGCTTCTTTTTTACAAAAAGAACAGTTGCTTTTGAAATTTTCAACTCTAACAACATGAGGAATATCAAGTCTGTTGAGAGCCTTTTTAACATGGTATTTACAAACTAACACTTTTACAATCCCCTTTCATCAAATTTCCTTAATGCAATGTAGGAAAATCAAAAAAAGTGTCATCTTCTTCAATAACTTCTACTTCACATTGTTTATTTAAGGGACATTTCACACATTGATTAAATGAGGTCATCTTTTTATATCGGCTAGGTTTTTTAATCCAATCCTTTATAAATCCAAGATAATTCAGCCCTCTAGAAATTTCTTGTTCAGTCGGATAGAAAATGTACTTTTTTCCTTCTAAAAGGCTTAGCATTTCTATTCTTTCGGGAAGAACACCAAATGCTTTATATGAAAAAACAGTGGATAAATATTGATAGAGCATGATCAAACTTTCATCACAATCGAGGAGATATTTTTTTAAAATAAAAGTATCTTTTGACCATTCTCCTACTTCAAATGTTATAGATATTGCTGATTCTAATTCCGTAATATAGGTATGTACTTTTTCGTAAAGGAATAATGGAGGGGTTACAGTCTCTTTGGATGTTAATAATCTGAGTAAATGATCGGTTATTTTTGATAAGACAATATAATATTGAATTTTATTTTCAAAGATATTTACATTAATGGTTCTCCAATTTTGTTCAATTAACTTTAATAAACCTAAATTATTTTGTTCTTTAATTGAAAGATGAAAATAATCCTTAACAATTTTATTAATGACCTTCTGAACCACTTGTCTCCAATGAATTGGGAGGTTAGGTTCATTTAAAATATATTGATTATAAAATCTGTAGGGACAACTAATAAATGATTCCAAATGATAATCAGTGAGAGTTTTTATTGAAACTTCATAACTATTTTTTAACATTGAAATACTCCCTTTATATAGGACTTTTCATCGCACTTTATTAGTTCCTGGCTGCAATTGAGAACCATTATCAATATATACTTATGTATTATAATTGAAAATGATTATCAATGTCAATGATAAAAAGAGCGACTTTCACCACTTCACTTTCTGAGGGAAAAATTAGTCTTTTAAAGCAAGAATGAAAAGAATTAGTGAAGCAGACTTAATAAATATTGAAATGGCCCAGTTTAGGAACTGGGCCATTTTTTTATATATTGTTTGGATTTGTTCCATACTTTCCGAAGACAGCAGATTCATCCACTCTGTACGCTGCTAGCTAAAATTGATATCACCCTCACGCCTTAATCGATAATGCTCTTGCATTTGGTCTTTCTCCTTCTGCAATCCGTTCATTAATCTCTTTAATTAACGCTGGCAGCTCACCCATGGACCTGATTGTAAAATCGGCCCCATTTTTCATAAAGGAAAGTTCTGTTTTAGAGATGGCCCTTTCCTTATCTGATAAAGATAGCGTATTAAACTCATCTAAACTTAATCCCATTTCAGAGCTTCCAATAATGACACCAACGGACCATACTCCAGCGTTCTTCCCTTCTTCAATATCCGAAATGGTATCGCCTACCTTTACTACCTTCCAGGATGCCGATAATTTTAATCGTTCCATATTGCGATAAATCATGTATGGATACGGTCTTCCAAGCGAATTGGTCGCATCAGGTGTAAGATAAAAATCTGGACTATAGCCATTTCTCTTCGCATTTGGAACCACTATATCCATCATTTTATCGGTATAACCTGTCGTGGACCCAATCTTTAATCCTTGTTTTCGTAATTCTTGAACGGTCTCAATGATCTCTGGAATAGGATCGGTATATTCTGCTAAGGAAGCCAAAAGGGCTGGTTCAAATTTATTATAAAAGGTTTCCACATCTTGTTCAGTAAATGCTCTTCCATATTTCTCTTCCCATAATTTTGATATTCTAGACATAGACAACATCGCCCGAATATGGTCGATTTTTAACAGTCCCATCGGAGCTCTTGCTTCCTCCATGGTCACATCAATGCCGGCATCTTTAAAAATATCAACGAATACATGAACGGGTGCAAAACATCCAAAATCAACGGTTGTACCTGCCCAATCAAAGATTACTCCTTCTATTTTGTTCATTTCGCCACCACTCCCATATATTCTTCGATAATAGTACATAACTCTTGAATGTCTTCTTCATAGATTTCGCCAATATTTCCGATTCGGAAAGTGTCTCTTTCAGTTAGCTTCCCTGGATAGATGACATATCCTTTCTCTTTCACATAGGAATAGAAGTCAGCAAAGCTGAACTGTTCATTCGGAAAAAGAAACGTTGAAATAATCGGTGATTGCTGTTCGGATGAGATATAAGTATGGAAACCTATTTTTTCAAGTCTCTCTCTTAATAGACGATTATTATTTTGATAGCGTGCAAATCTTGCGGAAATGCCGCCTTCTTCCACTAACTCATCAATCGCTTTCGAAAAGGCAGCCACAACATGTGTTGGGGATGTATAGCGCCACTTTCCATCTTTGCCCATTTCCTTCCATTGTTCATATAAATCTAATGACAAGCTGTGTGAATTTCCTTTGCAGGCTGATAGCTTATCAATCTTGGCAATAACAAATCCAAACCCTGGTACCCCTTGAATGCATTTATTGGCACTGCTGATTAAATAGTCAATTCCAAGAGCGGAAACATTGATTTCCATGCCGCCAAAACTGCTCATCGCATCAATAATTAAGGTTTTTCCATATTCCTTCGAAATTTTGGCGATCAAGTCGAGCGGATTTAGAATTCCCGTTGTGGTTTCACAATGAACCATCACTATATGGGTAATTTGTGAATCTTTATCTAAAATCTTTCGTAATTCATCTTCATTTGGGTATTGATAATAATCCACACGATATTCCAAATAATTCAGTCCAATATATTGGGCCATTTTTACAATTCTTTCACCATAGGCACCGTTCGTTACAATGAGAACCTTATCCTTAGCTGAAATAGCAGTAGTCATCACCGATTCAACAGCGAATGTGCCGCTTCCCTGCATGAGGACAGTTGTATATTCCTGTTCCGTCGCAAAGGCTAACTCAAGGAGCTTTGCTCGAATCTTTTGTGTAATTTGTTTATAATCCTGATCCCATGTACAACGGTCAAAGAGCATTTCCTCTTTAACGGTTCTGGTGGTTGTCAGTGGGCCAGGTGTTAATAGCTTGTAATGATTCATGTTCCATCTCTCCCCGCTAATCTATTTTGCTGAATTGAAAAATTGCTGATGCTTTTCTAATAAGTCGACTGTCAGAGGTTTCTCAAATTTCTTGGTGTTTGCTGGCTTATGGATATCGCTAACGGTTTCACCTTGATAAAGAGCCACTGGATAATCTGCAATCAAATCTTTTCTAGCGTTTTTAATAATCACTTCTGCCATTTTCATCGCTAGCTTCGTTGTGGAATCATCTTTTTTCACCACAGCAATCGATTCTGTAAGCGAGAAGTTCCCCTCGGTTGGATCCACATAATCAATCGGTAAACCAGACTTCTTATCTAACACGGCTTGATAACGCAACCCAAAACCAGCTGCTACTTCACCTGCTTCCACTTTTTTGATAGGACCTGAACCTGAACTTTCGAGGTGTGGACCGCAATTGACAACTAAATCATGAAGAATTTGTTTGCCCTCTTCTTCTCCATATTGGCTAATGATGGCTTGAACTAATAGCCAGCCTGTGGAAGAATCCATGATATTTGGAATGGAAACTAGGCCTTTAAATTCAGGCTTCGTTAAATCTTTAATAGAAGTTGGCATTGGTAAGCCTTTTTCTTTCATGACTTTCGTATTGACAAAAATCGCACCTGTATTCGCTAAAATGGGCGTGTAATAGGCTGGATATGTTTCTATTGCATTCGTTTTAAACGATAAATTTTTGAACATGTTGTTTTTTGCTTGGGCACTATCGATAAAGTATGAACTCATGGTAACTAAATTGGCTTCAATATGATCCCCTTCAGCCATCAGCTTTCCGCCGAGTTCAGAAGTCCCGAACGTTTGAAAAACATATTTCCCATCATAGCCAGCATTTTTTAAGGCTTTTTCCATCGCTTGAACCGCGGCATCGTCACCATTTGTATAAATTACAACTTTTTCACCAGCATTTGCTTTGTTACTACTACACGCTGCTAAAGAAAATAGCAGGGTTAAAGCTAAAAGGGCCAACAACATTTTTTTTGCATTTTTCATCATAATACTTCCTCTCTTTGACTTATTTTTTTATTCAACCATCGTATATCACGATGTTTGGATCTGTTTTTCTGAAAAAAATCACTTAGGAGCTTGATGAATAAATTGCTAAAGAATATCAGTAAAGATAAAACAAAGATTTCATTGTATTTTTGAAAATGCTGCAAATCTTTTATTTTGCTGGCGACTAATGAGGTCTCGGCTGTAACTAAAAAGATGATTCCGCTGATCGTCACCATAGAATTAATAAAATAGTAGCTTAGCATCTCCATTACGGTGGATGCCGAATTGGGGAGAATGACGTGATAAACCGTCTTGATCCAACTATCTCCCATCAATTCCCCCGTCGTTTCCCAAGCAGGGTTCATTTTGGCGAGAGCGTTTTTCGCCATTAAATATGGCGTTGTAAATAAATGAACAATATTACATAAAACGATGATGGTGAATGTTCCTTTTAAACTGCTTTCATTAAAAAACAGTAAATAAGATAAGCCTAAGACCATTCCAGGTACGGTGTTCGTAATCATCGAAAGGATATCAATCACTAATTTCGTTTGTTTTTTCATGGCGGAACGAACATTCAGAATGGCTGATCCATACGCGATGATTGTTCCAAAAAACGCAGTCAATACCGCAATCCATATTGAATTTTGATAGACCCGCGTTAAATCACTAGATTGAAAGACATCAATAAAGTGCTGAAAGGTAAATGTTAGATTATAAGGATAACTGTTTACAAATGGTGCCATAAACATCACGACAAAAACGGAAAACATGCATAATACAACGAGTGAAGAAACAATGCCCATTCCAATATCCCTGTGTTTATGCGGAATCTGCTCGATCTGGCTCATCTTGTCATAATGAAAGTTAAATTTTTCGAGATAGTTTAATAGGATAACTCCAACCATCGCCGGTATTAACATCAAAACAGCGATGACGGCTCCATGATTAAAATTAGGCAGCGCTCCTAACATGACTTGATACAGCTGAGTGGCAACTACGTTATAGGTCCCTCCCAATGAAGCCGGTATCCCGAAATCTGTAAAACTCATAATAAAGGAAAGAACAAAAGCACCGCCGATCGTTCCTACTAAAGGACGTACCGATGTATTGACAAAGCTTTTAATTGCCCGATCGCCCATTAACTTCGATACAATCGTCATTTTTTTATCTATGTACTGAAAGGAATTATTCATCAGAAGATACGAAGCGGGCAATGTATAAATCACATAGCCGATTAATAATCCGTTAATTCCATAAATCTCGAATAAAGTTCTTCCAAATAATTTTGTCAGTAAACCTTGCTGCCCAAAAGAGTACATAATCGCAAATCCATACGTGATGGTAGGAAGCAGCATAGGAACTAGAATTCCCGTTTTAATCACAGCTTTTATTGGACGATAAAGGTTTGTGCAATTGATCGTATAGGCAAGGGTGTATGACAATATCGTGGAGATAATAGCTGTAATCGTTGAGACACGAATACTGTTTAGAATCGCTTCAAATAAGTCTTTATTTGAAAATATGGACAGATAATTTACCAGACCATACCCATGACTCGTTTCAAAGGAACGCACCAATAAAACGGCCAGCGGCAGTAATAGAAAGAAAGCGAATAAGATAAATATAATGAGAATGATGGCTCGCATTTCTGGTTTTACTTTAGGCATATTTTTCACCAAATAATTTATAGATATTGTTTCTCTTGATGTGCAGCTGATTAAGGATAAATTGCTCAACAAAATCGTTATTCGGCTGACTGATGATTTCTTGCGGTGTTCCAAATTGAGAAATAGTTCCTTGATTAATAATTAGGATTTTATCGGATAAGGTCAGTGCTTCTTCCGGATCATGTGTCACGATAATTGTCGTAAGTTGATATTCCCTAGCAATCGATTTAATTCGATCCTTGATGGATTCTTTAATCACCCCATCCAATGCACTTAAAGGTTCATCTAATAATAATATTTTCGGCTTCATTACCAGCGTTCGAGCAAGAGCCACCCTCTGTTTCTGCCCCCCAGATAACTCCCCAATTCTTTTTGTTAAATGCGGATTTAATTCTAAGAAATCAATATATTCCTGTAACTCTTGTTTCGTTATCGATCCCTTCTTGTTTCTTAAACCATACACAATGTTTTCGTACGCATTTAAGTTAGGAAAGAGGGCATAATCTTGGAATACTATATTAAAGCCGCGTTTCTTCATCGGAAGTTTACTGATATCCGTTCCATCAAAGAAGATTTTTCCTTGGTCCATTTGTGTTAATCCTAGTATGATATTTAATAGTGTCGTTTTCCCGCTTCCGCTTGGACCTAGTAACGAAACGATTTCTCCAGCTTGTATGTCAAGATTTATATCCTCTAATACAACTTTCCCATTAAAGTGTTTGCCAATATTTTGTAGTTTCAGCAAACTTTCCAGCTCCTCAAGCACAAATTCAGTATAAATTTTGTTTGTAAATTTCAATATGGATTTATGTAAATCTAACGTAAATTTTGAACACTTTATATATAATTCATTAACAACTTTTGACTACATTTATAAAAGTTTATATAAAACTTTACAAAAAATCCATTGAATCTAACTACCATAATTAGTAAAATACAATTGATTCAATATAATACAATGACAAATGACAACTTTGAATGGGTGAATAGATATGCTTCCAGTTGAAAGGCAAAAAAAAATAATGGAATTATTAAAGATAAAAAAAGTCCTTAAATTATCTGAGCTTACGGAAAAACTCGATATTTCCATTGAAACTCTTCGCAGGGATCTGAACATACTGGACAAGGAGGGGAAAATTAAAAAAATCTACGGGGGAGTGAAAATAGTCGAAACCACTTTTGGTGAGTCCGAGATGTCAGAACGAATGGCAGGTCAATTAGAAGAAAAAAGAAAAATCGGACAAGTGTGCAGTGAATTCATTAATGATGGTGATTGCATTTTTATCGATAGCGGATCAACCACCTTTCAAATTGCAAACTATATTAAAACTAAGAAGAACATTACAGTGATCACGAATTCCATCCCTGTGATCAGTGAACTATTGAATAGCGATATTGAAATCATTATCATTGGCGGGAAAGTAAGGCATAGCGAGCAATCCGTTGTGGCCTATGATTATATCTTTAATTTTAGTGAATTAAATATAGTAAAAGCATTTATTTGTGCAGGCGGGATCACGATTGAAAAAGGAATTTCAGACTATAATTTAGAGGAAGCCATCACCAGAAAAAAAATCATTGAATTAGCGAAAGAAATCTATATTGCCGCAGACAGTACCAAGTTTGGAAAGGATGTTACCGTGAGTATTACACCGCTTGATAAAGTGGATTACATTATCACTGACTGCAACCTGGATAAAAGCTGGATCAATGAATTTGAAAAGACAAATACCAACTTAATCATTACAGATTAAGAAAAGCGATAGCGCCTTGGTCAGCCCCGACAAGAAACCTCGAGGGGCTAGGCGCTGGAGCTGGACAATTCTCGAAGTCAAAATTTATATTTTCATTTCAATTAAAAAAAACGGAAATTCATTTAGAGATTTTAATCTTCTAATTGAACTTCCGTTTTCTAATTTTCATAAAATTATTTCTGATGCGGAGGGTCCTGATCAATCAGAACCGGCGTTAGGACCAATGGTAGCAGAATTAAATAGTGGAGGTCGCAAATCCATCTTTCATTAATTGAAAATCTTGGAATCCACAAGGAATTAAAGTACCTATTCCTTTATTTGATTGTTATTTATTATATCGCAAAAATTTATAAACTTATATATTGTTCATTTTAAGAATATGTGTTAGCATTTAATCATAACTTAGTTTATCTTATCAACAAACTAAGTTATGAATGGTTTTGATTTTTAAACGATAAAATGTCGACGTTTTCAAATTAAAAATTACTTGTTAAAGAGGTGAAAACAGCTTTAAACGCAATATATTTACAGTTTTCATGATTTTAAGTTTGTTCAGGATATTTTAAATTTAGCATTAAACATAATGTTAGTTTATTTACGAAAACAAACTAAGTGAGCAAATGATTATTTTTTCAGAAATAAGAGATTCCTTATATGGGAATATTTTTAGTTAGGCAATGAATGCAATAATACACTTTATAAAGTATTTACCAATTTTTACGGGGTTGGCTTAAAGGGTTTCTAATTTTTTAACCATCGCTGAAAGCGGTTACCCCTAATTTTTTGTCTATAAAAAATCGAGAGGCTCATTTTTTCAAATAGACGATTTTACCAAAGTCTAAAATGTAAGCGGATAAATCGATTTGAAATTTAACTGAAAAGGAGATGTATGACATGGCTTTAAGGGAATCAACAGTTCATCAAATGAACGAAAACACACAAAACATTCAACAAAATGAATATCATAAGCTAAGCCTTTCTGAACGTATCGGTTACGGTCTTGGGGACTTTGCCCAAAACCTCGTATTTGGTACAGTCGGAGGATTTCTGGCTCTCTATCTTACTACCGTTAATGCCATTGGTACAGCAGCTGCTGGATTCATCTTCTTGTTTGTCCGTATCGTCAACGTATTTTGGGATCCGATGGTTGGTACCTTCGTCGATAGACATACGTTCAAGAACGGAAAATATCGTCCTTGGCTACTGATTGCAGGTATACCACTTGTTATCTTAGCAGCGATGCTCTTTGTTCCAATTCCAGCAATTCGTGGTTCAGTACCAATAGCCTTTATCACTTACTTCTTGCTCGACTTGGTTTATTCTGTCGTCAATATTCCTTACGGTTCGCTGAATGCTTCACTGACACGTGACCCTAAATCCGTAGATAAAATCACAACTACTCGTATGATGCTGGCTAACATTGCCAACCTCTTGGTTTACACACTGTTTCCAATGTTTGTCCAAATGGCAGCACCAAAAGACCGCTCACTAAAAGACACAGGTCTCTTTGGTCTCAAGCTCAACATGGGTACTTATACGGATGCATCTGCAAGTCACGCTTGGTTTGGGATTTACATGGTTTACATGGTACTTGGCGCTGTGGCTTTGTTCTTCTGCTACCGTCTCACAAAAGAACGCGTTGTCGCAACTGCGGAACAATCCGCAGAAGTGAAAGCTTTCGATCTGTTCCTTGAATTGAAAAACAACAAACCACTTGTTATTCTAGGTTTCTTCTTTATGCTTGCTTTCACCTTCATGTTCTTCATGAACACAGTGAATGGCTTCTTTAACCAATATACGGTCAACCACTCAGACTGGATGGGTGCAGTAGGTCTCATCGCCTCCATCCCTGGTATCGCTTTCCCAGTCTTCTGGCCAAAATTGAAGAAAATCTTTGGTAAAAAGGGATTCTTCCATTTCTTCCTTGGTATGTTTGTCGTTGGTGAAATCCTTACTTGGGTATGGTCGTTAGATGGTATGCACGATTCACTCTTCCTTGCTTATGTTTCAACCTTCATCAAACAATGGGGTCTCACTTCAGCAACTGGTTTCATGTGGGCACTCGTTCCTGAAGTTGTCTCTTATGGTGAAATGAAGTCAGGAAAACGTAACGCTGCTATCATCAACGCTATTATGGGTCTCTTCTTCAAGATTGGCTTCACACTTGGTGGTGCCGTTCCGCTCTGGTTCCTTGCTGCCTACGGCTTCAATGGAAATGCGGCAAAGCAATCAGCTAGTGCACTATCCGGTATCAATATGACAGCCATCTGGATTCCAGCAGCGCTTGCAATCGTTTCGATGATTGTTATGGCTCTTTACCCTCTTTCAGATAAAGACGTCGAAGATATCAATAAGCAACTCGATGCTTCTCGTGCCAAAGCAAAAGTTTAGATGAAGGCAATCAAAACTCGTGAACATAAATGCGAAATCATGGAAAAAGAGCTCTGACACTATAAAATTGTCAGAGCTTTTTTAGTTAATTCGTAGTATTTATTTCATGTTTTTGACTCTTAGAGTAAAAGCTTATAAAGATAAATGAAGCGACTAGGAAAAGGAAAAGAATGACTCCCACGATTTCGAAATCTAGTTCTGCCCATGGGTTAAAGAAAGTAAATGCCAGATAGAAGGAAACCCCGTATGCCAAGACGACAATTACCCAACCCATTAGTCTTGATGCAGCTTGACCGATTTTGCTGGACTGGTTCACCATTTTATAGACAATCAACGAATCAATTGTATCTGTAATCATCATGCCAAACATAAAAACTAGCCCTAAAATTAAAGGGGTATATTCACCAGCATTTCCTGCCGCCAAAGACCAGACGGCGGTTTGACTTACTGTCTCGGCAGCCAAGGCAAACAAAGCCCCTACTAAAATAATAAGAAAAGGATTTGTAGTCCCCTTCGCAATTTTTGGAATAAACTTTCCCTTTAGGCCGCTCATTTGAAACTCTTCGTGATTGTTTCTGGTGCGTAACAGATTATACGTATTTAACGTTCCAATAAGGAATAAAGAAATAATCGACACCCATGATGCAATATTATTAAAATAAGCTGGGAATGAAAAATTCCCTATCACCATTCCTAAAACACCTGCTGTTATTGCTACCATTCCTCCGTGACCAAATGAAAATAATGTCCCCACCCAGCGTGCAAACGAACTGCCCATTCTCCAATTATAACGGGTTTGCCCATCAATAAAGGCAAGATGATCAGCATCCAACCCATGCCGAAGCCCCAATACAAAAACAAGTAAAAACAGTGATACAGTTTCCATTTAAAAATTCCTCCCCTTATATAAACAGTTGCAACATAAAAATTCAATCTCTTGGGATGATGATTACAGACACCCTAGATTCGATCGATTTTTTCCTGTTTTCCCCATTCCTCATAAAATATTAGATTCCGAAGAGTTCTTCTTTTCTCCCAATTCGATTGCTCTAGAATGGGGGCGGTTGGATATTCATTGGTGAATCCAATCGAAATTAAGGCGACTGGATCAATATGAGGCGGAATCTGCAGGATATCCCTGACATCATTTTTCTTATAAAAACTTACCCAGCCCATCGCTAATCCCTCTGCATATGTCGTAAGCCACATGTTTTGGATCGCACAGGCTACTGAAAGAATATCCGTTTCCGGGATCGAGTTTCTTCCCAATACATGAGAGCCCCCACGTGTGGAATCACAGGTGACACAAATGGTTAACGGTGCCTGTTTGATGCCCTCAACTTTCAGTTCTAAAAATTTTGTTTTTCGTTCATCCTCATAGTGGATGGCCAATGCTTTTCGTTCCTTTTCTGCCGCCCAGGCCAACCGTTCTTTTATTTCGTCTGAAGAAACGATTATAAAATTCCAGGGCTGCATAAACCCTACGGATGGCGCATGATGGGCCGCTTGAAGAACACGTTGAATCACCTCAGGACTTACCGGATCCGGGAGAAAAGTGCGGACATCTCTCCTTTTATAAATGACATCGTAAATCACTTCTCGTTCCTCTTGATTAAACAAGTTAACCCCCCCTTTTGAAATCAAACTTTGTGAATCTTTCAAATCATTATCTATTCCTTGCTTTCATAATGAAATAAATTTATAGGAACACCCTTGTAAGCGAGTGAAATTTCCCTTATTAAGTTTGAAACCACCAATTCACTGTTTGGAAGATTTCCATCTAGTAAAATACCCGCGACCGTTCCACTGTGGGCGACAACGATTCCGCCCTGATAGCGATGGGCCAACTGATCTAATAGTGGAAAAACAGGCTTTGGCAATATTTTTTGATTCACCCGTGCACTGAGAGTTGCTGCCTCCGCAATATAAGTTATATTTTTTTCCTTAAACCCTTTTGTAACCAGATCAAAAGCTTTAATAAATTGCTGTTGATCGTCCTGGCTGTACTCTTTCGGAACTTCATTAAATTCTATTGTGCTGATCATACCCCCAAGGTCGATACCAACGAGAATGAATGGGGGTAAGGCCCCAAAGCTTGCTATCAGCTGACCGTGAATATATTCATAGACCACGACTTCCTCATACATTACCCCATCCGTAGGTTCCACTTTTGCGGCAATTACCGAGATCATTTCATTTGTGAGCGGAATACTATAGCTGTCAGCAATTGCTCTTAATGAAGCAACAATATCCGCCGAACTGCTGGCCATCCCCTTGCCGGCAGGGATATTGGAATGTATTTCGAGATACCCGCCTCCTCTTATCCCAAAAAGTTGGAGTAACGATTCCCCCGCTTTCTTCGCTTTCATTTTGGAATTTACGCCCCTTATCCGGGAAACGGCTGTGTCCGGAACAAATCTAGCCTCACTTCGTAAACTCCGGATGGGCAAAGTGATTAAAAACGGGCGCTCTTCCATGATTCCTTGGACCAATTCTCCAAATGTGCCATTGCAGCTTCCTTTTCCTAGTTTCATTGTTCAGACTCCTATCACCCTACTTCATGCCCAGCTCCACTACTATCGAAAGGACCATAAATAACACAACACAGATAATGGAGGTTGTTTTCATGACTGTTACTGAAAGTAAAATATCATCTGCTTTGATTTTCCTTAATGGTTCACCCATCTTTGCCCGTTCAGAGACTTTACCGAAATAATAATTCGTTCCTCCAAGTTGTACCTGAAGCGCTCCTGCAATTGTCGCCTCTGGGTAACCGCTATTTGGACTCGGATGAAGTCTGGCATCTCGTTTCATCATTTTCCAAGCGCCTTGTACATCGAGACGTTTAATCGAACAAGCAAGCAGCATCATTCCAACCGTTAACCGGGCAGGCAAATAGTTTACTAGATCATCTAGTCGGGCCGAGGCCCATCCTAAGTTTTGATATTTCTCATTCTTATATCCAACCATCGAATCTAACGTATTAACCGCTCGGTAAAGCATTGCAAGCGGGGCACCCCCGATAAGGGCAAAGCATAACGGTGATATAATGGCATCGACAATGTTTTCGGCTACGGTCTCCACAGCCCCCCGCGAAATTTCACTTTCCTCTAGGTTTTCCGTATCTCTTCCGACAATCATTCCCAGACTTTTTCTTGCAGCCCTTAATTCCTGATTTTTCAAGTGCCGGAATACTTCCAACCCTGCATCAGCCAATCCTTTTGTCGCGATGGTCGTTGAAATTAACCAGATTTCCGCTATGACAGCAAGAACGTGATTCAGCTGATTGAGGCCGTAAAGCAGCACAGTAACGATTACATAGCTGCCGCCAGCAATCAGAATAGGAAATAAGAGTCCTGCCAGTTTCATATACCTTTCCTTTACGGTGAAAGAACGAATTGCTTTTTCCAAAAGACTAATAGACTTCCCGATGATGACCACCGGATGTGGCAGCTTATGGGGGTCACCGATGATTCGATCAATAAGATAAGCAATAACAATATAAATGGCATGAACTAACATCGAATTCTCAGCCCTCCTGATTCCTTACTGCTTCACATGTGGCCTCATAAACAAGGCAGCCAATCGTATTCCCAATCGTGGTGGCGGTACCGGCAAAAAGATGAGTTGGAAGATAGTCTGCTTGACTGGCAGCCAAGACAACCGAATCAGTGGTCGTTCCAGTCGCAAACTCTCCAGAATCCACTTTTATATGTAAATCTTGCATCGCTGCAGCCTTTGCCTCCGTTGCGGTGATAATCCCGTTAATCATCGCAGCCTCTGTCAGTCGGCCATCAATAAACAAAAAGGTGTTAATCGTTCCGCATTGGTACGCTGAATAGGTCTTCCGCTTTCTTCCGGCCCTTTCTCGATTTCCTACACCTGCGGTGACACAGCAGACAATCCGAAACTCATCACCATATTCCTCTTGGATGGAGGCACAATGAATTTTAGCCGCTGTTTGTAAGCCTGCGGTCTCCTCCAACGGGTATTCCCATTCAATGATTTTTTGTTTCATTAGTAGAATGGGGTCATTGGAGGCATAGTCCAATGGGACCTGCCAATTGACAAAATGGCTGACCTGCTGGAAGCCCCCGCCATGAACGGCACTACTGAAAGCAGCCAATCTCCGTGGGAGCTGAAATAAGAGATGGTCCTCTTTTTTCACCATCGTTATGTCCGGCCATATTCTAGATGTATACTGATTCTGATTGCGAAATGGCTGCACCTTTTTCTCCTCGCTCTTATCATTAATTTGATATCGTAAACAACTTCGTCTGGTCATGCCACTCCATCACCATAGCTTTTCCATGTCCGAGTCCTTCGACGTTCCAAAATTCGTTTGAATCACCTTTGACCCATTTACTTAGAAACCATCGAATGGGCCCCCCATGACTAACGATGACAATCGTTCCAGCTGGTTTTTCAGTATTTAAAATGGTCTCCAACCAATCATCGACCCTTTCCCCCAACTGCAGCAGTGTCTCTCCATTTGGAGGACCGACCAAATAGGGATTGCGAATCCACCTCTCGAGTCTTTCTTGATCTTTCTGCCTAATTTCTTCATAGGTCTTGCAGTCAAATTCACCGAAGTGTAATTCTCTAAGGGCAATTATCGGTAATGGTATTAACTGAAATTCATTTCCAATCAACTGAGCACTTTCGACGGCCCTTATTAGATCACTAGTATAGATGGCAGAGATCGGTTGAGTTTCTGTCCTTCTTAAAATCTCGCTCAAGTCCTTTAGCTGCTTCCGTCCCTGTTGATTTAATGCTGCATCATAATGTCCTAGATAACGTCTTGCTGCATTTTCATTCGTTTCGCCGTGCCTGACTATAATGATTCTCATCCCATCAGCCTCCAAATCGCCAAGGCCAGAAATAGAGAGACACATTCGCTCCATTCTACAATGGCACCATAGCAATCCCCTGTTAGCATGTTTAATTTCCTGTAAATGTTTAAAATAAACAGTAACGTCAGAAGGCTCGTCATGAATAACAGCACAATCCCGGTTAATCCTGCTGCCCAAAAGCTAATCACCAAAATCAAAATCAGATGGATCAACATAATAGGGTACGATAAAAAGGCTGATAGACCGGATCCAAGTCCTGACTCGTTTCGATACGGCCAGAATTTGATTGCACAAATGAGCAAAAATCGAGCCATCCATGGGCTTAAAACAAGAATCGATGGCTCATGAAGTTCAACTACTTCATACACCGCGACGATTTTGCCTGCCATTAAGCAGATCGCAGCAATCACACCCATTGCACCCACGCGGCTATCCTTCATGATTTCGAGCATTTGCTCACGGCTTCGATTGCTGCCCAATCCATCCGCTAAATCCATCCAGCCATCGATATGTAAACCACCTGTGATCCATATCCAGACGAGAACAATTAAAAATGCACTGACAGGGGTTAGAAACAACTTTCCAACTCCAATCATAGCCAACCATAACAAGCCGCCAATCAACAAACCGATCAACGGAAAATAAACTGGGCTTTTTTTCCAATCTGTATTTGAAACGTCTATCTTCGGAACAGGAATGCGCGTGAGGAACATCAGAGCTGCTAAGAACGCCTTCATTATTTCAGCCTCAGTGGCAGACCGGAAAAGACGGCGTAAGCTTCATCTGCTTCAGTTGCCATTAATTGATTGATTTTTCCTAGAACATCCTGAAAAAAACGCCCCAAGGACGATAACGCGACACCGCCTAGACCTACCTCATTCGAAACGACAATCACATGCTGATGATTTTCTTGTATTCCCTTAATCCAAAGTTCCACTTCCTCTATTAAACTGGTTTTCTTGTTTTCTTCCTTCAGTTCCTGCTCTGTTAACCAGATGCAATGATTGGACAGCCACGAAGAAATACAATCAACTAAAATGACATCGTAGTCTTGATAGACGGTTTGAACGGAAGTGAGTTCGTTCGGCTCTTCTAATACGCCCCATTCACTTGGGCGCCGCTTCTTATGGCTATCAATTCTTTTTTCCATTTCTTGATCGGTTTGAACCCCGAATGCAACATAAAGGACTCTGCCTGCATGACTGAAAGCCAAGCGTTCCGCAAATTCACTCTTTCCGGAGCGAATTCCTCCAGTGACATAGGTTAAGGACATGATGGATTCCCCTCTTTGCTTACTTCAATTAAGGCTTGAATCAAGCATTGATTTTCTTCTTCTGTTCGAATCGCAATCCGAAAATCCTGATCTGTTAGCCCCGGGTACATGGCACAGGAGCGTATTAAGATTCCTTTATGACCCATGCGCCACTGTAATTCAGCCGCCGTGATGTCAGCTTTTATCCTAACTAACAGAAAATTCGCTTGTCCCGGAAAAACCTTCCACCCAATCTTCTCTTCAATGGCTAGTTTGACATAGCTCCTTTGCTCCTGAATCAGTGTAATCGTTGCTTCCTCGTATACCTTTTCGTTCAGGACCGCTTCACCAGCCAATAGGGCCATTTGGTTGACACTCCAAGTTACTTGTTTCGCCTGCAGGTTTAAAATCAGGGTTGGATCGGCCACCATGTACCCCAGCCGGAGACCAGGGATCGCATAGAACTTAGTCATCGAGCGAACCAGGATTACCTGTTTCCAACATTGCAAATCCTCAAGCAGCGTGATTCGTGTTTCGATTGGAAGAAAATCAATAAATGCCTCGTCTATGATCAAATATGTATTGGTCTTCTCTGCATGTTCTGCCATCTCGACAAGTTCTTCTTTCGAATACGTGACACCAGTGGGATTGTTGGGATGTCCAACAAATACAAGATCGGTGTTCGCTATTAATTGAAGAATTTCCGATCGATCCGGTTTAAAATCATTTTCTTCCCTGCCAAACAATGGGTTGATGCTTGCCCCATAAACTCTAGCAAGCTGTTCATATTCCGAAAAACACGGATAGATGACACCGACTGTTTCTGGCTGCAAGCCTAAAATCGCAAGGGCGATACACTCTGCTGCCCCGTTTCCAATCAAAATCATTTCTGGTGAAACGGAGTGCTTATCTGCCAGCTTTTGTTTGAGAACACGATGGGCGGGATCGGGATAATGGACGATCGACTCCAGTTGCTCCTTTATCAACTCCATTACACTAGGAGGTGGACCGAGTGGATTGATATTCGCACTGAAATCTAACAGCTGAGCAGAATCTTTACCGAACAACTGTCGGGCCGTCAGTAAATCGCCGCCATGTCCAAATTTTTCAATATAGACCATTAAAACTCAATTCCCTTCACGGCAGGAATTCCTTCGTTATAATAATGCTTAACGGGCCTCATTTCGGTTACTAAATCCGCGCAAGCGATGATTTCCTCTTTTGCTGACCGTCCGGTAATCACCAGATGCATCCCCTTAGGGCGCTGCTTAATCAACTCTAGGACTTCTGTTAACGGAAGGACATCGTCTATCGGGAATTTATCAATTGCGAGGGCATTATTTAGTTCATCTAAAATGACAACATCATAACCGCCAAACTGTACCTTTTCTTTTGTAAAAGCCCACGCTGTTTTTAGGGCTTCCCGATGTTCATCCGGTGTTTTCGTCCACGTAAAGCCGACTCCTGTCTGCACGATTTCAATCCCTAATTTTTCGAACGTAATTTTTTCCCCATATGTTCGATCAGGCGATTTGATAAATTGAATCATCAGCACCCGTTTCCCTCGTCCGGCGGCTCGGACAGCAAGTCCAAGGGCTGCAGTCGTTTTCCCTTTTCCATCACCGGTATAAACTAATGTAAGACCGCTCTTTGCTTTGTTTTCTGTTACCTCTTCCATCCGTTTCACTCCTCGTTACAGCCAGACTGTTTTTTCTTCATAGGATGTCCGGGCTGGCACCTTCGCCTTTTTTATTACTTCTGGATCGGGATAACCGATAAACAAATTTCCAATTATTTTCTTGTTTTCTGGTGAGCCAATAAACTCATACATTCGTTGGTCGCGAACAAGTCCGACGCCCCTTGTCCGCCAGACCAGACCTAATCCTAATTCTTTAGCGGCAAGCCACATCGAATGGATCGCACAGCATACGGCATATTCATTATCGGCAGATGCCTCTTCATCGCCCGGAACAATGTCAGCGGTAACGACAATATGAACCGGTGTGGTTTTTAGTACCTTTAAGGAGCTTTCGATTAAATTTGGTTTTGTTGGAAAGCGTTCCTGTAGATATTCATAGGCCAACGCTTCATAACGTTTTTTTGCTTCGCCTTTAATCACATAAAAGCCCCATGGTTCCCTCATCCGGTCATTCGGTGCCCAAGTCGCTGCTTCTAATAAAGTGTGAATCTTTTCGTCTTCGACCTCTCGAGCTGCATAATCACGGATCGCTCTTCGATTTTTGATTTCCGCTATAATCGACATCTTATTTCCCCCCTATTCCTACTTCTTGCTTTTCTTCTGCTTCTTGAAACCAGCGTAATTTCTCGCGCAGGCCGACTACATCGCCCACCAGAACAATCGCTGGATGAGTAATCCCTGCTTCAAGGGCCCGGACTTCGATATCCTTTAAACTTCCGGTCACCGTCTTTTGCTTGGCCGTCGTTCCCCATTGGATGATGGCGGCTTTCGTATTAGGGCTTTTTCCGTTTTCGATTAATTTCGAGACAATATAGGGTAAATTCCCAATTCCCATATAAAAGGCAATCGTATCGATTCCTTGAGCGAGGGCTGGCCAATTTAATTGATCCTCATCCTTTTCAGCTCTGCTATGGCCCGTGACGAACGCGAAGGAGGAAGCGAAATCGCGGTGGGTAACGGGAATTCCAGCATATGCAGGCGCTGCAATACCAGCTGTAATCCCCGGCACTATTTCATAGCGGATCCCATGGTCCGCAAGAATTTCCGCTTCTTCACCGACACGGCCGAAAATACAGGGATCGCCTCCTTTTAATCTAGTAACCGTCTTGCCCTGACTGGCTTTTTCAATTAACAGCTGGTGAATTTGATCTTGAATGATCTGATGTTTTCCTGGCTGTTTTCCGCAAAATATCAGCTCTGCCTCCGCCTTAGCATATTTCAGCAGTTCCTCATTTACTAAACGGTCATATAAAATCACATCCGCCTGCTGGATACACTCCATCCCATACACTGTAATCAGCTTAGGGTCTCCCGGTCCCGCACCAACAAGGTACACTTTTCCATTTGTCATTTTCTCGCTCCTTTCCTACATTACTCTTTTGAAATTCCAGCCGATGCAAAGGTGGCCATTTCTTTCAGCATTAAGGTCGCTGATTGTAAGATAGGAAAGGCCACTGCTGCCCCGCTTCCTTCGCCTAGCCGCAAATCTAAATCAAGTAGTGGCTTCTTGCCTAATAACTGCAGAGCAATTTCATGTCCAGGCTCGACGGAACGATGACCGACAATCATATACTCCGCTGCTGTCTCACAAATTTCCCTTGCCAAAAGAGCTGCAATCGTGCAAATAAACCCATCTACCAATATCGGAATCCGGTTTCGAGCGGCGGAGAGCATTGCACCTGTCATCCCGGCAATTTCCAAACCGCCAATTTTTGCTAAGATATCGATGGGATCCTTCCGGTCAGGGTTTCTTTCCTTTATTGCCCGTGTGATGACCTCTTGTTTATGATGAACTTTTTCTTGTGCAATCCCTGTTCCTCGGCCGACAAGAGCACCGATATCCTGTCCGCTTAAAAATGCTGCAATCGCACTGCTTGGCGTCGTATTGCCTATCCCCATTTCACCAACAATTAGGCATTTGATTCCCTTTTGAATCATCTGTTCCGCCCGTTCATAGCCAACGGCGATGGCTTGTTCGGCCTCTTCTCTTGTCATTGCATCCTGGTGGCAAAAATTGTTGGTACCATAGCGAATTTTCCGATTCACAAACCCGTCTGCCTTAATATCTGCTGCCACACCGATATCAACTACTTCAAACATGGCTCCGATTTGTTTGCTAAAGACATTGATGGCCGCACCACTGTTTAAAAAGTTCATGACCATTTGCACGGTTACTTCCTGCGGGAAAGCTGACACCCCTTCTTCGACTACGCCATGATCAGCGGCAAAAACGATCACACCGGGCGGCGACACGACCGGGAAGGCTTCAGATGTCATTTCCGACAGATGAATGGCTAATTCCTCTAATCTCCCCAAACTGCCCGGAGGTTTGGTTAAAGTATCGATATACTCACCAACTTGCTGTCCCATTTCTCTATCAAGTGGCTGGATTGCTGTAATTACGCTATTCATTGGGTGATCCCCCTTTTTTTGGTAATCCTTCATTAAATGTTCAATAACATCCAGTTTAACGTGTACCCTTACATGTTCTGCCAGCCGGTCAAACGCTTCTTCCCGTAATTGGTTAAAAGATGGGCGCTTGTGGATGGGCTCCAATCCCTTTTTGCGGCGGACCTGATTAAGCAATTCCTCACGAAATTCATCATTATGGAATATCCCATGAAAATATGTGCCAATGATGGTTTCGTCTGAAGAATGGCAGCCATCCCATTTTTCATTTGTAAAAATAAGCCCTTGGGACGCTCCTGCTGCCACGGTTTCACCCATATGAATCTCGTAACCTGTCACATGAAAGTTTTTTCCAAAAAGATGCAACGTCCCATTTGATAGGATCGTCGTCTTTTCTTTCGTAATGGTCGTTTCAATTGGGAGTAACTGAAGGCCTTCGATTGCTTGATGGAGCGACTCGATCGCTAACGGATCCTCAATTTTATCACCAAGCATTTGATAGCCGCCGCAGATCCCGAATAGAACGGTTTGTTTCTTTTTCTGTAATTCTGCTATTTTTTGAGCGATGCCGCTCTTTCTTAAAAACAGCAAATCTTCAATTGTATTCTTACTGCCGGGGAGAATGACTAAATCTGGATAGTGTAATTGATCCGCTCTCGTTATGAAACGGACATGACAATCCGGCTCAACAAAAAACGGGTCGATATCGGTGAAATTGGAGATTTTCGGATACTGAATCACCGCGATATCCAATTCTTTTTCAGTATTTTGAGTGGCTGTATATTGATTTAAAATTACGGAATCCTCGGCATCAATATTTAGATTCTCTATGTAAGGAATCACGCCGAGAACTGGTTTACCTGTATACTCCTCAAACCACGTTAATCCGGATTCAAGCAGGCGGAGATCGCCGCGGAATTTATTGATGATTACGCCAATCACTCGATTGCGGTCCTCTGGTTCCATCAGCTGAAGGGTTCCTACTAAACTAGCAAACACTCCGCCTTTTTCGATATCCCCAATTAGGATCACTGGGGCATCCGCCATTTTGGCGACCCGCATATTAACCATTTCCCGGTCATTCAGATTAATCTCGGCCGGACTGCCAGCCCCTTCAATGACAATCCGTTCATAATTTTGGGACAGGGTGGACAGTGATTGTTGAATCAGTTCCAATCCCGTTTGAAAGAATTCCCGGCGGTACCTTCCTGCTTCCATATTCTTATATGGTTTACCATGGACCACTATTTGGGATTGGTTATCCCGGTTCGGCTTTAATAGAATCGGATTCATATCGGTGGTTGCCTTAATCCCTGCGGCTTCGGCCTGAACTCCCTGTGCTCTGCCGATTTCTTTTCCATCCACTGTGATATAGGAATTTAACGCCATATTTTGTGATTTGAACGGAACCGTTTTATATCCGTCCTGGGCGAAAATCCGGCAAAAGGCGGTCACGACAACACTTTTGCCGACATCCGAATTGGTACCTTGAAACATAAGTGGAAGAGCTTTAGCCATTTTCTTTGAACTCCTTACATCTAATTATGGTGATGATGATGTTCATACCCATGTTCTTCCGCATATTTACGGAAATTTTCTAAATCTTGCATTCCAGTGGATGTACCGTTTATGGCCTGATTCATACGTTCTAACAGTACTGTTCTTAACTTTGGATGATAGCCAAAATACTGAGCTATATCAATTGTTACATGCGGGTAAGTTTCTTTAAACTGATCGGCCATTTTATTCATTCTTTCCATTAAAATTCCCGTAAATAAAAAATACGGGAGCATGATAATTTTTTTTGCGCCTAATTTTATACAGCGTTCCATCCCATCCTGCACAGTTGGCGTCGTTACCCCCATAAAGGCACTTTCAACGATAGGTACATTTAATTTCTCCCACAATAATCTGCTGATTTTATAAAAATCACCATTAGCATATGCATCGCTGCCGCCACGTCCAATTAATAAAATAGCCGTATCCTCATGTTTTTGATCTACATCAAAACCTGCTTCAGCAAGTCTTGTTTTTAAAATTTCAAAAACTTCCTCATGAACACCTATCGTTTGGCCATAAGTAAATCGAACATCTGGGAAATGCTCTTTAGCATGTTCAATCTCTGCAGGAATGTGCAGTTTTGAGTGTCCTGCATGTAATAAAATGATGGGAATTACATGGATTTCATCTGCACCTTTTTCAACACACAACTGGATCCCATCCTCAATATTTGGTGATGCAAATTCTAAAAAACATGTTTCTACTAAAAGGGCTGGATCAATGTATTCTTTCATTTGCCCGACAAATTCGCGAACTTCTATATTCCCTGCCTCCCGCCTGCTTCCATGTCCAACAAATAATACAGCTTTTTTCATCGGTCCATTACCTTTCTTGTATTTTTCAATTCCTTTTATGCGATCTCCGCTGCGTTTCCGCACACCGTGCTCCATTGAATAAATGATTGCATCTTCTTTAACTTCATCATGAACAATATCACGTGCAGTTTCTTCATGTTGAACCGAATACCATGTCCCTTTTGGGTAATCAATTACGACGCATTTATCTTTACACCGGCCGTTACATCTTGTACGCGATGTATGAATATGCTCATCTAAACGATTTTTCCGGATTTCGTCTCGAATTTGCTGCGTGACCTCCTCAGCTCCTGCTCCCATACAGGTTGCCCCATTGCAAATGAGTAAATGACGCTGCATTTGCGTTAAATTCCATGTTGTCATAAAGCGACCTCCCCTCTCCCATCATCTTGTAACCACTATGTCTATTTGTTTTATCAACAGTGCCCCCAATTAAAGCCCCTTTTAGTAATGTCAAAACGAAACTTAGTCATGTAACTTTACAGGCTCCCAACTAATGATTGCAGCATAGAATGGGTAACGGTATACATACTGGCCATCCTCCATTGCTATAAAGCGTGCGAGTGATGCTTTCACATGTGCCATATCAAACCGAGGTGATAAGATTTTTTTGCTCTGTGCTTCATATAATTGCTGCAATGTATCATAACGATACTCACGCTCTAGCTTAAGCATTTCACAATTTGCATAAATCCCTAACTGATACAGCATATTGACGATGGTAATATAATCACGGCGAGGATGTTTAATGTCATAGCCAAACTGCTCATCTAAAATAACGTAATGCGGTTGAATAGGTCCTGTTGTTAAACCAATGATGGCGCGCTTTTTGGCAAGACAGTTCATTTTTTTCAGCGCCGCATTCATTTCATACATACGATAAAAGCAGTTCACCCCAATAACAAAATCATGCTGCTCAATTTGCGCTTCTTCCCATTTACTATGAACGAACTGAACATTTGTATCGTTTTCAAAGTATTGTTTTAAATAAGCAAGCACACTTTCAGAACCATCCACTAAAGTTAAACCTTTGACATCTTGATGGAGTTGGAAGGTGTAGTTGCCCCATCCCGGCCCAATTTCAATACAAGTTGAATTTTGAGGGATATGTTGTTTCATTTTTTCGTAAATTTTTTTTGCATAGTTATCTGTTTGCTTGTATGTTTTTTTCTTCATGGACTGAGCCCAATAGGCTTCTTCCAGTACATCATCGATCATTCTTTCTGGCATCTTGCCATGCCAGTCTAACATGCCTTCTTTCCACAGCTTTTCAAAATCAAATTGTAAAGGGGAACCTTTTATCATTGAATTTTCTCCTCAATCTCGACAACATAAATGGACAATCCTTCTCTGGTGAATTGGGTGCCAGTTTGTGATTTAAACATGGCGTCCTGGGTGCTTAAAACTCAAGCCCCTTCATCGCTTTGACATTCTGATCAACATAATAATGTTTTGTGGCATCAATCGTTGACACTAAATCAGCATTCTCACCGATTTTCTCCTATACGCTGCTGCAGCCACGCTTCACATTTTTGTTTTTCACCTTGCTCCATCCATTGTAATAACTGTGGATCCAGGAGCTCTGCTAATAGCTGTTTTTTCGCATCCCCCGAAAACAATTGTAAAATTCGCTGACGCGCTTCCTTTAAAAATGAAACATACTGCGCGTAATGTACTCCAAATTGCTCTTCTAAATCCGTCTTTACTTGGCGTGTCAGGCCTGGACTTGCTCCGGAGGTCGATACAGTCAATACGAAATCACCACGGCGAACGACTGCTGGATTGATGAAATCAACACGTCCTTTTGCATCCGCACGGCTGAGTAATTGCCAATGCTGTGCCGCTTCTTCCACTGCATTATTTACCTCTTCGTCATTTGTAACGGCGAAAATCAGTGCTGCATCATCTAAATCAGCAGGTACAAATGCTTTTTCTTTCCATGTCACAAACCCTTCATTGATGTATTGCTGCAATTTTTCGGTTACAGCTGGGCTTATAACTGTTACTAGTGCCTTTGTTGGCAGCAGCGCTTCTACCTTTTGACGAGCTACATGTCCGCCCCCAACAATAACAACCTTTTTATAGTCAATATTCATTAATAGTGGGAAATAATTCATTGTTTACCTCCAAACATGCTGTCAGCCAATTTTTCACAAGCTGTGGATTCGAAGCAAAATGAAAGTGTGTATAGCCAGCAACTATATTTTTATGTAGATACCCTTCCTGCTGAGCACGAAAACGGCCTTTACTAAAATAAGCTGGTGATGTATGCTCCCCTTCATACGTTGAGTAATGGAACTCATGCCCTTTTGCCTGCTCCTCTGCATTGATTAGAAAGTTGCCTGGAACACCCGTAATTTCCCTGTATCCAAGTGCCGCTAATTTATCTTGCATCCGCACACGTCCTGGAATGATCCCGAGCATCGGGAATACCTGTCCTTGACGATTCACAATTTCCTCTGTTAAATACATAAAACCGCCGCATTCCGCTAATGTTGGCACCCCTCGCTCAAGCGCGGCTCTTATTGATTGCTTCGTTTCCTCATTTTTCGCCAAGATTTTTGCAAACTCTTCCGGGAAACCACCGCCGATATAAAGCCCCTGCGCATTTTCTGGAACTTCCTCATTTTGTAAAGGAGAGAAGTAATGCAATGTGGCACCATATGTACGGAGTAATTCAAGATTTTCTTCATAATAGAAGTTAAAGGCGGCATCCTTTGCAACTGCAATATGTACTTCGTGTCTTTGCGGCTGTACATCGAAGATAGATTCAGAAACCTCTAATGATTGTGTTTTTGTAATTTCCAGCAGTTGCTCAACATCCACTGTTTCTTCGATTGCTTCTGCAAGACTATCAAAATATGAATCTAAATCACCACGTTCTATGGCTGGTACTAAACCTAGATGACGGCTTGGCATCATTGGTACAGCTCCTTTCGGCAAATAACCAATGACGGGAATTCTACATTCTTGTTCAATTGCAGCTTTGACAATTTCAAAATGACTTTTACTTCCTAATTGATTGGCAATAATACCAACAATATTGGAGGTTTCATCTAACATTTGAAATCCTTTGACAATCGCAGCCGCACTTCTTGCCATACTTGCTGCATTGACAATTAAAATGACGGGACTTTTTGTAATCTCACTAATATGAGCAGCAGATCCTTCATTTGATAATGGGGATTTGCCATCATAAAAGCCCATCACTCCTTCAATAATAGCTGCATCTGCATCTTGGCTCGCTCTTTCGACAATTGCACGGACTGTATCATGGGACATCATGAAACTATCAATATTACGAGAAGGGCGTTTTGTGACTGCTGTATGATACGTTGGGTCAATATAGTCCGGGCCGCATTTAAAGCCCTGGACTGTTAATCCACGCTTCATAAGCGTACGCATGATGCCGATTGTGAATGTTGTTTTTCCAACACCGCTTCCTGTGCCGGCTAGAACAAATCGATTCATCGTACTTCCTCCTCAAAATTGACGCGTGCAATCGATATAGTCACATTTCCGCTTTTCTTTTTCTCCAGCAGTAACTCTTTCGCATTCGCATAATGCATTGCGGCCGGCTCACTGACCCCATATGCACCTGTATATTTAAAGACTGTTTCTGATGGGTTTTGCATCGGTATTTCATTTAGCTGGTCAGGTGTGTAAGTTACAAATGGCCAGTTATGTTTAGCAGTTAATTCAAGCAGGCCTGTTTCGTTTTTCTTTAAGTCGATGGTCGCAACTGCTTTGACACTTTTTTTACTTAAACACAGCTCAGCTAATGTTTCATCTATGACTTGTTCAATTTCTGCCATTGCCGTACCACGATTACAGCCAATGCCAAGTACAATTGATTTTGGACGATACACAACTCCGTTCTCGAGCAGCACCTTTTCATGTGCCTCAATTAAACGATCTGTAATAAGCAGTGCCGCTTGTGGCTTTGCCATGATCGCTTCATCTATCGTTGGATAAATTTTTAAATTGTCAGGCATTGAGCGATCGTACATCCACCAATTTTTTTCACCCGTTTCCTGCACGATCGCAACATGCTCTTCATTGACAACCGATGCACTAACAGGTGTTAATTTTTCTTCACTATCCCACATCCACCCAAATTGTGCGCCAAATAAATCCACAGGGATCGTTTTTTGAACATCTGAAGCTGTTGTTACAACTGGTGCAGCATCAATCGCTTTAGCAAATTCATGGGTTAAGGCATTGGCACCGCCAATATGCCCCGATAATACGCTGACAACATACTGACCTTTATCATCCACTACTAACACTGCAGGATCTTTCTTTTTATCAATTAAAAGCGGAGCAATCATTCGAACAACAGCACCAAGGGAAATGATACAAATGATCCCTTTATACTGCTGGAACAAAGCGGGCAATAATAGGCGGACCGTACCATCAAATAACTGAATTTGGCGCGTTTCTTCGTCACCCTGCTCGAATTTCTTCATATAGTAAAGGTCCACATACGGAAATTTTTCCGCGTAGCTTCTTGCATGTTCCACCCCATGTTTCGTTATGGCAACAAGGGCATATGGTTTGCGCTTTACAATAACAGGAATTTCACCTTCACGTAAACTAATCATTTGCCTTCACACCTTTGCGGAAGCCATGAGTAAAGGTTTTATCGTAGAGCTTCGAACGATAATTTTTTTCATGGATATGCGGGTCTAACGCCCAGCCTGCTAGAATCATCGCATGCTTGCGAATGCCATTGACACGCATTGCTTCATCTAATTCTGCCAGTGTTGTCCGCACAATTTTTTGGTCAGGCCAAGAAGCACGCTGCACAACAGCAACTGGTGTTTCGTCTGCCCAGCCTGCTGCCTGCAATTCTTTGGTAATTTTCTTGGTTAAAGTCGCACTTAAAAACATGGCTATTGTACAGTGATGGCTAGCCAGTGCCTTTAATTTTTCAAGCTCTGGCACAGGTGTACGCCCTTCAGCACGCGTTAAAATGAGCGTTTGAGTTAAATCAGGAATCGTCAACTCTGCACCAACGGCTGCTGCAGATGCAAAAACAGAACTTACACCTGGAACAACTTCATAGCTAATATCATGCTGCTTCAGCAGTGCCACTTGCTCCATCGTTGCACCGTACATCGCCGGGTCGCCTGTATGTAAACGTACAACCTTTTTGCCTGCATTGACACGCTCGACAATACAATCCACCATTTCCTGAAGATGCATCCCTGCTGTGCGGATAATTTCTGCCGACTCCTTCGCTTCCGCTACTAACGTTTCGCTTACGAGTGAATCAGTATACATCACAACATCTGCTTCTTTTAATAGCTTTATACCTTTCACCGTGATTAAATCCGGATCTCCCGGACCTGCTCCGATAATCCAAATTTTCTTCATTATTTGCGCACCACCATACATGACAAGTAATTTAATTCTGCACCCCGTAGTTCATTGATCTTCCAAATTACCTCTTCATCAGATGTAACTTTTGTAACGACATGTGTTTTTTCTAATAAATTCATTTCCTTCAGTAGATCGAGCATTGCGTCTATAACTTTTGCTACTTTGATAAAGACGATCGCATCGTGGTTTTCAATTACTCGGCGCATTTCTTCCATATCCTCCGTAGCAGGAATCATGGCGACATGGTCATCACCATCAGCCAATGCAATCCCTAAGCGATTAACAGAACCATTAAAAGACGAAATGCCAGCTACCGTTTCAATTGGAACATCAGGGTACATTGATTTCATTAAGTTCATTAAATGTATAAATGTGCTAAACAGCATCGGATCCCCTTCAGTCACAAAAGCTACATCTTTTCCTTGACTTAAATAGCTATAAATAGATTCCACAGATTTTGTCCACTCAGTACGCAGAGTATCTTCATCTTTTGTCATGGGGAATACCAAACCGAGCATCTCTTTTTCTGCCGGGTTAATATAAACTTCAACAATACGATGGGCATAAGATTTACTGCCCTTTAATTTTTTGGGATAAGCAATGACCGGGCTTTCCTGCAATCTGCGAAATGCTTTTACTGTGATTAATTCTGGATCTCCTGGCCCAACACCTAATCCAAATAAGGTTCCTATTCTCATAATTCTTTTCCTTTCTTTGCTGTCACTATATAGATTGGATTTAACGGTTCAAAACGTGTTAAATTTAAGATTGGCTTACTTTTTGAAATTTGTGCCTGTAATATCGATACTTCACAGCCTAATATTTTTAGATGCTGCAGCGCTTCTGCCAGATTTTCGATCGTTGCAATATTCATAACAAGGCGTCCCTTTGGCTGTAAGCGTGAAATACATGTTTGCAATAAATGCTCCATATTTCCACCGTTACCGCCAATAAAAATCGCATGTGGATCTGGAAATTCATCTAGACGGTCAGGTGCCTTCCCAAGCACTGCAACAAAATCTGTACGATGTTTTAATTGATTTTCCAGGCAGTTTTCAAGGTCACCAACATTTTTTTCAATGGCATACACGGCACCTTCCCGAGCCATTTTCGCTGCTTCAATCGCAACAGATCCTGTGCAGGTTCCTATATCCCAAACAATGCTATTTTCCTTAAGTCCTAACTCCTGTAGACAAAGAGTCCGAATTTCTCTTTTAGTAATCAATCCTTTATCTGGCTTTCGCTGAAGAAATGCATCATCCGGAATTCCAAGAGAAGACCGTTCCACTACCTCACGCTGTTTTAAAATCACAACATTCAATGGAAAAAAGGAGGATTGCTCCATTTCGTCCAATGTGAAACAGCGGCAGCGCTCGTTTTCACCTTGTAGATTTTCAGCAACGAAGGCATCATATTCTGTCATGCCAAAACGCTTTAAATACGTTGCAATTGCCTGCGGAGAATTCGTTTCATCTGTTAAAACAGCAATTTTTTTACGTCCATCAATTCTTTGTGCAAACCCTTTAATGGAACGACCATGTAAGCTGACAATATACGCATCCTGCCAGCTTTCCTGCATTTTAGAAAAAGCGAGCTGTACCGAGCTGGTATAAGGAAAAATTGTTAATGGAAGCTTCTTCGCAAGTACACCGCCAAGTCCATAAAATAGCGGATCGCCGGACACTAAAATAACGACATTCCGTGTTTCTTGCTGTAATTCAGCTGTTAATGCTGACAAACCGCCTTTGATTACTTTTTTCTCTTTATTAAATTCCGGGAAAAATTGCAAATGACGCTCCCCGCCTACAAGTACATCACATTCATTGATCCACTCAGCATATTGGGGGAGCAATCCTTCCGCGCCATTATCCCCTATACCAATCATCTTCATCCAATTTGTCAATATTCTCAGCCTTTCCTAAACAGTCTCCATTCATGGCATACAAGGTTGTCGACACTTTGATGTCAGTATTCATATGATTCAAAGCATAGTAGCAGCAGTTTTTGCAAAGCGCTGCAAAGAATGCCTCGTTTCCCTGAAGCATATCTCCAACCTGTGAAGCTGTATTCGCCTGTAAAATTTCTCGCTGCGTCTCCCCATCAACACCTGCTTTATTGGCAATACCTGCTAAAAACTCAAAGCTAATAGGTGCACTTTTTGAGTGAACCATCATAACGCCTTGGGCAACTTTTGAGAACTTCCCCATCATCCCTACTAACGAGACTCTCGGAATCTTCTTCCGTGCAATATTTTTTAAAGTAAAACCAACAAAATCGCCCATTTCTATAAATGCTTCTTCTGGTAAATGAGGATATTGCTGCATTGCATATTTTTCACTGCGCCCACCCGTTGTAATGACTAAATGCTCACATCCTGATTCTTTTGCTACATTAATCGCTTGTACGATACTTGCCATATAAGCAGAACTTGAAAATGGAACCACTGTTCCCCGTGTCCCTAATATCGAAATTCCGCCGATAATGCCTAAACGCCCATTCAATGTTTTTTCAGCAATTTCTTCACCATCTGGTACTGAAATGATTACTTCAATTCCGCTATCCAATTTAAAGTTTTCAATTGCTTCTTGTACAACCCCATATATCATTTTACGTGGTACGGGGTTTATCGCTGCTTGACCAACTGGTACAGGTAGTCCCGCTTTTGTCACTCGCCCTACACCAACCCCGCCATCTAAATGAATGCCTTTCTCTTTTGAATAACGAACGGTACTCTGAATTCTTGCTTGATGCGTAGCATCAGGATCGTCCCCGGCATCTTTGATCGTTTCGCACATTACCCTGTCTTCTGACACTTGAAATGCGGATACTTTAAATGTTGCATACTGGCCAGCCGGTAAATAAATCGTGACTTCATCTGGTACCTTTCCTACGACAAGAGCTTGCAATGCTGCCTTTGTCATCGCTGTTGCACAAGCTCCTGTCGTATAGCCGTGGCGCATTTGTGAAGGGTCTTTTTTATTTCGTTTCTTTTGCTCGTTCATCCGCCATAATCGAAATGGCATTAAGTGCAGCGACTGTCACTGTACTGCCACCCTTTCTCCCTGCGTTCGTAATAAATGGAATTCCTTCCAGCAATGCTAACTCCTCTTTCGACTCTGCTGCTGATACGAAGCCAACTGGCATTCCAATAATTAAATCCGGTTTTGCCTCACCTTCTTTAATTAAACGAATTAACTCCAGCAGCGCGGTTGGCGCATTCCCAATGGCATAAATTCCTCCTTCTTGTAAACGCGTTGCTTTTTGCATGGAAATAATAGCCCGTGTTGTTCCTTGAGACTTTGCTTCCTTTGAGACATCTTCATCTGCAATATAACAATGCAAGTCACCGCCATGCTTTTGGAATCGCTTGCGGCCAGAACCACTTTCAATCATTTGTACATCCGCCACTACATGACGGCCCGCTAAAATGGATTGAATCCCTGCCTCAATGGCATCAGGCGTAAAAATCATGCTGCGGCCTAATTCAAAATCTGCTGAAGCGTGAATCACCCGCCGAACAACTAACCATTGCTCATCTGTAAATGAATGTTCGCCCATCTCTTCTTTGATAATGGCGAAACTGTGATCATAAATCTTGTCTGGATCGACCGTTACAGGAATAAATTTTGTATTAAAGTTCATGTTTGCCATGAATAAAACCTCCCAATAGTAGAGTTACTTCTTCGAAAGAAGTACAAAAATTTTCATATTCAATCGCTGGCCGCTTTATTAAAATGACAGGAATCCCTAATTGCAGAGCAGCTGTCATTTTTTCATCTACAGATCCCACTTTGCCGCTTTCTTTTGTAATCATTAGAGTCACATTATATTGCTCACATAGTGCTTTATTTAATGATTCCGAAAATGGACCCTGCATCGCAATTATGTCCTTTTGTTTAATGCCTAACGTATGGCACTTTTCCATGTTCCCTATATTTGGAAGCATTCTACAAATAAGCCGAATTTCATCGCGCATTAAATATTTCGTAAATATTTCCAACGTTTTGCTGCCTGTTGTCAGCATAATCGTTCCTTTATGAGATTGAGCTAATTTAGCTGCTTCTTCATAACTTTCAACTTCTGTAATTAGTGGAGAAATAAACTGTTCTTCTGGCCTTTCATAACGAATATAGGGAATATCAAATGCTTGTGCTGCTGCCATTGCGGTTTTCGACGCTTCTTCCGCATATGGATGGCTGGCATCGATGACACAGGACATCTTTTGCTTCTGAATAAGCGCCAGCATGTCATCAACTGATAACCGCCCTACTTGATAAGGAATATGGTGGGCATTTAAACTTTCGGCTGCAGATTCTGTGACAACTGTTGCTAATAAAGGATAGCCTTGATTTTGCAATTGAATGGCTAATGCTCTCGCATCACTTGTGCCTGCTAAAAATAAAATCATGTGTTCCTCCTAATCTCCACATGGTGCCGGCTCGACTTCAATTTTGGAGCTCATATCCTGATAGTTAAAATACTGTATTTTTTTCACTCTTTTAAAATATTTAAAAAGGCGTTCATTTGGATGGCCATTTTGTTTGTACTCTTCTATAATTCTTGTTAATAACGGCAGCAGCTCATCTGGTTCAATCCCTTCTGCTACTGGCTGAGCAGCATGAGCTGTACGGCCAACCGGCTTTGCGCCAATAAATAAATCAAATCTTTTCTTGCGGTAAACGATCCCGATATCATCGAATACTGCCCGATAACAAGCCATACCGCAGCCGTTGAAACCAATATGTAATTCTTTTGGAAGCTTTAAGCCCCCCAATTTTGCTGCTATTTCTTCTGCATATGGGATCGATTCTGCTTTTTCACCGCAGCAAAAATCACAAGCTTTTACATTTAAAACATCGCCCACAGGCATGACAATTAAATCATTTTGTTTAAGTCTTTTAACAATCGATTCAGGCTGATCTGTTGGAATCTTTAATAAAAACCGATGATCCGGTGTATATTCCATGGTGCCTGTCTCGCCAATAGTTTCTGCCAATACGCGCATTTGGTCTGGCTTAATAAATTTATTGGCAACTCCAGGTGAAACAGCAAATTCAAATATATCTTCGACTGCTTGTTGTACTAACAATGGATTTACTATTTCAGTTTTTGTCACCATAGATAAAGCCTTTAAAGCCAAATCTAATGAGCTAACTTCTTGTTTTTTCCGTTCAATTTGCTCATAACCAGCTTGCGCTTCCCCTGTTTCTTGATTTAATGCCCATGGTTCGGCTTCCTTTTTCAAACGCTGATGCGGTTTTAAGCTTTGTTTTTCTTCACCTAACGTATATTTACGCTGATAACCTCGAGGGGTAATGATTTTATTGTCATAAAAGAAAGTAGAAGAATTCCCGATAATAACCGTTGTCAGCATTCCAATATCATGTTCAAGCATTTCAGACAGTGTTGTCAGCACTACATTTTGATTTTCACGATAAGCACTTTTCACAAGTCCCACTGGTGTTTCAGGTGAACGATATTTTAATAGAATATTTTGCGCCTCTACAATTTGGCGTGTCCGTCTACCGCTTTTCGGATTATATAAAGCTATAACGAAGTCCGCCATCGCAGCTGCTTCAATGCGCTTTTCTATTACAGTCCAAGGCGTCAAATGATCACTTAGGCTGATCGTGCAGGAATCATGCATGACTGGCGCACCCAATACACTCGCACAAGAATTAATGGCTGAAATACCTGGAACAATTTCTACCGCAATTCCTTCTTTTTCAGTCCAGCCCTTTTCAATCAGCACTTCATACACTAATCCAGCCATACCATAAACGCCTGAATCTCCGCTGGAAATGACTGAGACAATATTGCCAGCTTCAGCTTTCTTTACTGCACCCTGTGCACGTGACACTTCTTCTGTCATACCCGTACTGACAATGGATTTTGCTGTTAAGAAAGGTTCAATTAGCTCCACGTATGTTTTATATCCAATAATACAATCACTTTGCTGCAAGGCATCTACAGCACGTTTTGTAATGTGCTCACGATCACCTGGACCAAAGCCAACAACAAAAATTTTCCCCTTTTTCATAGGTTTACCTCCAAATAAAAAATGCCTGCACTCCTTTTAAAAGGAATACAGGCATGATGTGAAATAGCAGTATAAATTAAGCATACTGAAACACAAAAACAATAATTATAATTGTCCCGCCTATACTTCTCCCTCCGAAAAGCAAGTGTCGTTTAAATAAGCAGGTTTCCTGACTTAAGCTTCTTTTTACTCTTACACCTTCCCGATTTCTCAGTGGCATTGTAATTTCATCAGCTCTTACAGTAGCGGGGGCTGTACTAGACTTTCACTAGTTTCCCTTTTACCTCACAAATGTGAGCACTTATTTAAAGTATTTATTAAATTTTTTATAACTATACCATATAATCTAGAAAGTTAACATACTATTTTTTTTGAAGTTAAGGTTTGTCATTTCAATTACACATATACTTTACCCATAAAAATGAGGCGGACCGACATTGGTCCTGCCTCAAAAAATTTAAAGTTATTGTTCCTGTAAATGCAGATGCCCTTGCTGCCGTTTAAATTTCGCAATAAAAAATGTTAATGTAGCAGCCAGGGATAAAACAAGGAATATAGCAATATGCGCAATGTTCTCCCACATAAAACCGAAGTCTCCTGTTGAAATAATCGCCCTAAAACCAGAAACCGAATAGCTCATCGGCAAGTAATGATTGATCGTTTGCAGGAATTTCGGACTAAGTTCTATCGGGAACGTTCCTGCACTGGAGGTTAATTGTAAAATCAAGATAATTACAGCTATAAAGCGTCCAGGATTATCAAGAGCCGCAACAAGGAAATGAATAATGGCCATGAATGTCCAGCTAGTAAAGATACTGAACATAATAAAGTAAGGAACACTCTTCACTTCGAGCCCCAGTAACATGAGCAGCACCGCATCCGCGATTAATGCCTGAGCAATTCCTACTGCTAAAATCACTCCGGCTTTTCCGAGAAACCAGCTAATTCCACTCTTAGGTTCTGTGACTGGTTTATACATTGGAAAAATAACGGAAAGCATCAAAGCTCCAACAAATAGACTTAGTGCTAAGAAATAAGGCGCCAATCCGCTTCCGTAGTTTGGAACTTGATTCATTTTGTAATCTTTAA
The DNA here is from genome assembly GCF_050468025.1 of Neobacillus sp. NRS-1170. Lineage (NCBI taxonomy): Bacteria > Bacillati > Bacillota > Bacilli > Caryophanales > Bacillaceae > Neobacillus > Neobacillus sp. NRS-1170. The sequence goes on from NZ_JBITPF010000069.1 coordinate 61,181, forward strand.
CATTGACTGGCTTTGCAAACATATCATATACGCTGTTGTTGGCCTTTACATCACTGGCATCTTTTGCCCCGTCACTTAATTGATTGCTCAATTCCTTCGAGCCATCTGTAAGTTTAGCCATTCCATCCATTAAATCCGTCGAACCACTTGCAAGACTGGTCATTCCGTTCTTTAAGTCTGTTTCACCAATATAAAGGGAAGTGGTACCTGTGGTTAATTGTGTCGCTCCCTGTGCCAGCTTATTCGTTCCATCTTGCATAAGAACAGAGCTGGATGCTAATTGCCCTAACCCGGATGTAAGGCTGCTAGAGCCACTTGCAATTTGACTAAATCCTTTTTGTGCTTCATCCAGTTTTGATCCATACTGGGCAAGACCTTGAGTTAATTGTTTTTGGCCATTCAATACCTGTTTAGCCCCGTCAGATAATTGATTGATACCATTAGCCAATTTCTGCTGTCCTTGGTTTAACTTATCTGCACCGTCTGCTAATGAAGCAGAGCCTTGCTTTATTTGCCCGGCGCTCTTAGCCAAGTCACCTACACCAGAAACGACCTGCTGGTTTCCTTCCGATAATTGGGTCAAGCTATTAATCAGTTTTTCTTTCTCGGTTGGATCAATCGAACTATCTGACATCGCTGTTACTTGGTCAAGCACTTGCTTCAGTCCAAGGCTTACTGAATCGGCACCGGACTTTGCTGTAACTGCTCCTGCCTCCCATTGTTGTAAGGAAGCAGATATCTTTGAAGAACCTTCCGTAAGCTGGTTTGATCCTTTCTCAAGTTCAGGCAGACTTCCTGCAGCTGATACTAAGCCATCAGACAATTGCTTTTGGCCAGCTTCCGCTTGGTTTGCACCTGCTAACAGCTTGGTGTTCCCGTCTTTCATTTGCGTGAGGACAGTATTAAATTGCTTTAAACCACTATTAACCTGCTCAGAACCGTTTGAAGCAGATACTACCCCATCTGAAAAAGCAACCGATTTAGCTGCCAATGTTTCAAGATTTTGCTTGATTGTCTTGGCGCCGGAATCAACTGATTTAGCTCCATTTGCTAACTTTTCTGCACCGTTATCAGCAGAGGCAATTCCATCTGCTAGGCTGCCGGTACCATCTTTGGCTTCAGCGATTCCGTTGTATAGTTCACCTGCACCGTCACTTGCTTTTTTCAACCCACCAGCAACATCTTTTAAACTATCAAACATGGATTCCGCATATGTCTTCGTAACCGTGGCCGCCACTTTCTCCTTAATTTTTTCAATGGCTGAATCACCGATTTTCGATGATAGATAGTTATTGCCTTCATTTACGGTATAGACCAGATTTAGTTTCTGTGGATTGGCGCTTTGTAACGTCGTTGCATTTTTTGAAAAATCTTTAGGAATTTCAATCATCAAATAATAATCTTGATTCTTCAAGCCATGCTTTGCATTACTTTCACTGACAAAGTCCCAATTAAATGTTTTCTTCTCTTTCAAATTATCAACCAAATCCTTACCAATGGTCAACTGCTCTCCATTGTATCTGGCACCCTTGTCATTATTTACAATCGCCACTGGCATTCTGTCCAAATGGGCATATGGATCCCAAAATGCCCACAGATAAGTTGCACTGTATAGCACAGGAATCATCATCACACCGATAATGGCGATAAGCAATTTGCGCGTACGAATAATTTTAAGAAATTCGCTTTGCATATTTGCAAAAGCTTTCATGTTACTCACCCCTAAAATAAGTTTTATTAAATAAAGTGACTAATACTCTCATTTGGTCATTCAATTCTAAAAAAATTCTCCACCACTAGTTGACCACTTTAGTATTTTAGTCATTTTTAATAAAATGACTATATCACATCTTTCTATTGGGTTCAACATTCTTGTTTATAAAAACATTTCATAAGATCATTGAGGAATCCGATTCCTCCTTACTAAGCGTAAAGGGAAAATCGACATTAATAACCTATAACAACAATCATAATACCGTAACCTTTTTATTGTTTTGTGTGGTCTCATGAACAATCATCAAAAGCTGCCACACTTTTGATGGTGATACTTTTAGGTTTATTATTATGAAAGGGTCCTATAAAAAGTAAATTTTAATAAAATATAACGAATAACAAATCCAATGAATAATCCCGGAATCAATGACAACATTGGTAGCCAAATGGGACCAAATGAAATACCAAAAATATCTTTGGAGAGTACATAAGTCCTATTGTGACAAAATAGGCTCCAAAAGCAAAAGGGATAAATGATAAAGGTGGATTTTTCCCTTCGGCAAATTTATAAGCATCAAACATAGAATACATGTATACATATGGATAAAACATAAGCCATTGGTAATTAACTACTTCATAAGCTAGCGTAATCTTCCCAAGAAAACTATACATAATAGCCTGGTAAATGAACTATTTACATTAATGATGAATTCTAAAGTGATAAAAATAATCCCTTTTAGAAGATGTCCATTTAAAAGTTGGCCAAATCCAGGAAAAGCAATACTCCAAAGAATTGCTTCTAACTTATGTGTTTTCTTCATAATCTCAACCTTTTTTTTATATGGTACTACTTTGATTGGAGATTTTTTTCTGCATAAATCGATTTTTCTATTAAATACTGATACCCATAAATAATATTTGCTAAAGTAAAGATTATTAAATACCATTTAGTATGAGTCAACTTTTTAAATTTAAACACCCCCATCTTTTCCCATATTTCAGCTAAAGGATAAGCACAAAGAATGTCTAATACTGCATTTGTAATAAAATATTTGCGGAAATTGCCATATGTAAGTTTAAATATCCATAGTGTGGCTAGAAAAAAAGGACCTAATATATAGGTGAAATCAACTAGTCCAGGAGTTAAAGGATTTTTATTTATCCACCATTTCTTTTTATTAGCCACTACACTGAAAACACTTATAAATAAATTAGTAAAACTTGCTACAGGTAAAAACCTTAAAAATGATTGTTTTCCAAGAAACGGTGCAGATAGCCATGGAATAATTAACATTCCTAGAGAAAATGCCATTTTTTTGTTAAACATAAACTTCCTCCTTAAGCCATACTTTAATAATTTATCATCGCATCCGAATCAACAAAGGAACACTATTTAATCAATAACCTCAAGGGGAAAATCAATATTCCCTTTTAAATATGCAATAGTAATATTAATATAATTACCTAAAACTTATCGTACATTCCAATCTGTTTTTGTTAATATTAATAAATTGAAACTAATTTATCTTTACACTCTTGGCTTTTTTAAAGGCTTGAAAGATGAGAAAAAAGATCCTAAATAAGGAGAGAGGACTCCAATAGGAATAGGCCCCTCTCCTTATTTTAAGCACTCCCCAATTTATCAAACATATCCTAATTGATGGTGTCAATTCATATAGCGATATTCCCTCAGACTATTCAAAATAGAGATTTCCTGTAATAATTTCTCTCCAACATTCGTTTCTTTAACCTTTTTTCTCTTTAATTCTTTATCCACCAATCTTTTTATGGATAAAACATCTGTCCCGTTAAGCAGAACATCTTCTTTTGAATTAAAATGCTTATGGGCGACCAGTTGCATACCGTAGGAATTATACAGTAACGTATATCCTGCTATACCTGTTGTTGATTGATAAGCTTTGGAGAAACCTCCATCGATTACGATCATCCTACCATTTGCTTTAATTGGATTTTCTCCCTCAATTTCTTTAACAGGTGTATGGCCATTTATAATATGACCCTGGTCAGGATTCAGTTCAAATTCTGATAGGATTTTGCGGCAAATTTCTTCATTTTCACGTAAATGGTAGTATGGGTTCTTTCTCTCTCTATGGGTTGCCTTATCCTTAATAAAGTACCTCTCAAAAGTTGTCATTTCTCTTTTACCAAAGAGTGATGAATATTCTCCTGTCCATAAATACCAGACCATATCTGTCGCAAGATCATCTGTCTCTTCGGGATGTGCAAAAGCATGCCGTAAATAATGTTCAAAAACATCAAGTAAATCACGACCTGAATAAGTTTTATTTTCAATAACCATTTTTTCCATATTCCCTTTTTCATCTAAAGGAATACAACCATGTATTAATAGGTTCCCGTTATATTTTAAATATAGACTCCCTTTCTTCATAAGGAAATTCATATGTCTGGCCAGCTTTTCTGAATGCTGGACTGAAAATAATAATCTTTCCATAACCTGCTTTTCTTCTTCTAATAATTGATCAGGCTGCTCTGGATTTACCGTTGCAAAGCAAATATTTTGTAAAGGGTAGGTTTTCCCATAAATCGTTATTTCGTTCTTGTCATAATCAATTTTCTCAAGCAAAAGCCTTTCTGACATATTAAAATACGGGCGTCTCTTTATAATAGGCATTTCGAGCTTGAACTGAATCATCGCAATTGCTTGATGAATTTTTGTTATTTGTAATTTTTCATGATCAGATTGTTTCTTATCTGAATGTACCTTAGGTCTGAAAGCTGGATTGTCCTCATAGTATTTCTCCGCAAGATTCAGCAGGGGTCTTAGATTGATTCCATATATATCTTCAATAATATCCAGATTGTCGTATCTTGCGCAGATACGAATGATATTAGCGAGACAAACCATTGAACCAGCAAAAGCTCCTAGCCATAGTACATCATGGTTTCCCCACTGAATATCAACGGAATGATAATTAATAAGAGTATCCATGATTTTATCAGGTTCTGGTCCACGGTCATAAATATCCCCAACTACATGAAGATGATCGACAACCAATCTCTGAGTTGTATACGCAAGCCCTGTTATGAGTTTATCAGCTTGACCTAAGGAGATGATCTGCTGGAAAATTTCTGTATAATATCGCTCCTTATTTGTAGATTGATTCGTTTTGTATAGCAGCTCTTCTATTATAAACACAAACTGACTCGGCAACGCTTTTCGTAATTTCGAACGTGTATATTTGGAGGAAGCTTTAGAAATAAGCCTTATCATCCGCTCGATGATTACTATATACCATTGGTTTAATTCTTGTTCATTGCCAAAATGATTTTTCATTAATTTTAATTTTTCTTCAGGATAATAAACTAATGTCGCAAATTCATTGATTTCTTTTTCAAATAAAACATCTTGAAACAAGTCCCTGATTTTCTCTTTTACATTCCCTGAACCATTTCTTAACACATGTTGAAAAGCTTGATACTCCCCATGTAAATCACTGACGAAATGTTCTGTCCCCTTTGGTAAATTAAGAATGGCTTCCAGATTAATAATTTCAGTTACCACTTTTTCTTCACAATCATATTTTTGGACAAGTAAATCTAGATATTTTGAGTTCAAAATCATGTATCCCCTTTCAAAATTCACCATTCAATTTCTATCCAATATATTGAGTTAATTAATATTATCAGACAAAACTTAAATAATAGTTATTTTACTATTTAGAATCTCTCTGTCAACCAGATCAAAAACCCACATATATTTCGTTAAATTTTTTGATTTTGAAGAACCTCTAAAAATTTATTACTTATTTTTCCATATGAAATTTCCTTATATTTTAATATTTTTTTTTGCAATTTTAATTATTCGGATAATTCCTTTATCCTTATCATAACGAATCTAAAATCTTTAAATTAAGGGGATAACACACAGGAGCAATCATGGAGTTATTGGGGATGGGGAAACAGAAAAACCGACAAAATCCTTAGGGAACCTTCTAAAATCTATCTTTTTATAGCTTCAATGAATTTAGTATAAAAATAGTAGTTTTGATATTTCTAATAACCAATATTAATAGAGTAGATTTAGGATTTAACAACTTATAAAATTTACAGAATATTAATTATTCTGTTCTTAATAATAAATGGGAGAGAAAATTTTATGTCGATTTTACATGAAGAAGCATTAAAGATACACAAGGAGAAGCAAGGAAAACTTGGCGTTCTGTCAAAGGTTCCCCTACGCGATGCAAAGGATTTGAGCCTTGCTTATTCTCCGGGGGTTGCTGCGCCTTGTCTAGAAATTTATAAAGATGAAAACAAAGTGTATGACTACACAATAAAAGGGAACCTCGTTGCTGTTGTCTCAAACGGAACAGCGGTATTAGGGCTCGGAAAAATTGGACCTAAAGCAGCTATGCCGGTCATGGAAGGGAAAGCCTTATTATTCAAATCATTTGCAGATGTTGATGCCTTCCCTATTTGCCTAGATACATCAGATCCAGACAAGATTGTTGAGGTCGTTAAATTATTGGAGCCGACTTTTGGTGGGGTGAACTTGGAAGATATTGCTGCACCACAATGCTTCGAAATTGAGGACAGGTTGAGAAAAATTTGTAATATTCCAATTTTTCATGATGATCAGCATGGCACAGCGATTGTAACGGCCGCTGGGTTAATTAATGCTTTGAAACTCGTTGAAAAAAAATTAGAAGATATTCGTGTTGTTGCAAACGGCGCAGGTGCTGCTGGTGTAGCGATCGTTAAGCTGCTGCTTAATATGGGTGTAAAAGATGTCATTTTATGTGATACAAATGGGATCATTTATGAAGGCCGTCCGAACGGGATGAATCGTTTTAAGGAAGAAATGGCACGTATCACTAATAAAGAACAAAAGCAAGGTACACTGGCAGATGCTCTTGTTGAAGCGGATGTATTTGTTGGAGTTTCAGCAGCTGGTGCCGTTACAAAAGAAATGGTTCGTTCGATGAATCGTGATTCTATTATATTTGCTATGGCAAACCCGATTCCGGAAATCATGCCGGAAGAGGCAATGGAAGCTGGAGCATTTGTGGTTGGGACAGGACGTTCTGACTTTCCAAATCAAGTCAATAACGTATTAGCATTTCCTGGCATTTTCCGCGGTGCTTTAGACGTTTGTGCAAAAGAAATCAACGAAGAAATGAAACTTGCAGCGGTTTATGCGATTGCTGATTTAATTAAGGATGAAGAGCTTACCCCGGATTATGTTATTCCGGATCCATTCGATCCTAGAGTAGCTGCACATGTAGCCGCAGCTGTTGCTAAGGCTGCAATGGAAACAGGAGTTTCACAAAGGATTATTAATATACACGAAATCAAAGAGCGTTTATTGGTATTAAGGGACCAACCTGTCTTAGTTTAAATTCTAAATTGAAATAATATAGATACAAAACAATTTGATGAATGCACTATTGTTATTGGAATTGTTGGGGCTTGAGCGACTTATGTTGGAATGGTGAAATGATTTTTTCCAATGTTCCATCAATTTTGAAGGGTGTTAATTCTTGGTCAAGTAATCTTGAAAGTTACATATGGGCAGTTTCTACAAGTATTGTAAACCAGGTTCTTCTTATTTAGAAGCATTGGGAATTGCCACAATACGCAATCAGATGTTTGATCTGTAAACAACCTTATCTGTTGATAAAATATGGTACCAGATGTTTGGATAAAGGGGGAGAATATGTATGGAAGTAAAATTTTGTAGAGAATCAAGAGTTATACGAACAAGTCGTGTATTTCCAAATGACGTAAACAACCATAATACATTATTTGGAGGACGATTATTAAGTGATGTGGACCAGGTAGCGTCTATTTCCGCTGCTCGACATAGTCGCAGGGAATGTGTAACTGCTTCAACCGATTCAGTTGACTTTTTATGTCCTGTTCATACATCAGATTCGGTTTGTTTTGAATCCTATGTGACATGGACAGGTACATCATCCATGGAGGTTTTTGTAAAGATTATTGCTGAAGATTTAAAATGTGGTGAACGTAGAATTGCAGCTACTGCTCTATTAACCTTTGTTGCACTTGATCAGCATAAACGTCCAGCACATGTTCCCCAGGTCATTCCTGAAACAGAAGAAGAGAAAAAATTGCATGAAACCGCACCAGAGCGAGCAAAAATGCGAAAGGAAAGAAAACAAAAGAGCAAAGAATTAGCCACTTTCTTAACAACAAATTAATTAGCTTAGCTTTGGCAACCCCTCAGTTTGAGAAAAACATGCAAGCCTTATGGGGACAATCCATGGGGAGATCCTATGTGATATTGCCGATATGGCAGTGGGAGTAGCCTTTTCAAGTACGTTAGGTTTTACTCCTAGTTTCAAAGAAAAAATAAAAAAATCAAGAACCTCCCCTTCTCAGGGAAGGTTCTAGAAAAGTACTTTTTTATTTTATTCAAGGTTTGGGCCTTTCCTACAGTTGTCACTTGGATTCTGTATAAGACGAATGCTGTTTCGGCACTGCATCAAATGATGTTACATGTACACCCGGCCGCCGACCATGGTTCCATTTTCCATTAAGAGCGCGCTCGATTTGTGCACCCATTTGCAGAAGCAATCCATCATCTCCTTGCCGTGTGAGCGCGTGAATTCCAAGCGGCAGCCCGTTCTCAAGCTCAGCCATCGGCAACGAGATGCCCGGTAGTCCACTAAGGTTGGCGATCGGAGTATAAGAGAATATGCGCCAAAGGTTCTCGAACCAGTCGTAGACTGAAGGATTATCGCTAATTGTCAGATACTCCTTCGTTCCAACCAATGGTGTTGGCAGGGCCATCGTAGGAGTAAGGATGATGTCCCAGTCTTCAAAGAAGGCGGCTACCTTGCGGGAAATATCGTTAAACTTCGCCTGCATCTTGGCACGTTGCGTATAAGAGGCGAAACGGCCTTCTTCCCAGACCCGTATGCACATTGGTTCAATAAGATCGGCAGGTGGACGTTCCAAGCCTTTTTTCTCCAATAGACCCTGAATTGTTTGAGTAAAATTCATGATATAGCACTCGGTTTGTGCCTCGTAGGCGGCATGAAAGTCAATGTTAGGGATAACCCACTCGACGTGATGGCCAAGTGCCTCGAGGAAGCCAGCCGCCTGCTCCAATTGGGCAGCAATGTGCGGTGTGGCCTTGTAATCACCCCACTCATGTGAAACAGCGATACGAAGTTTTTTCGGATCTCGACGTATTAGTTCGGAATAAGGCTGCTGCGGCATCCAATAGGGCATGAACTCGCCAGGTGCTCCCCCTCTGCAACTGTCTACAAAGGCTGCAGTGTCACGGATGGTGCGTGAGTGACAGCCCTGAGCTGATACTACACCCATCAAGTCCGAACTGTAGGGGCCAACCGAAAAGACGCCGCGGGATGGCTTCAAACCGATGTTGCCGTTCACACCCGCAGGAATTCGAATTGAGCCGCCGCCATCAGTTGCATGTCCGATTGGAATGATTCCGGCCGCAACAGAAGCTGCCGTGCCCGCAGAAGAGCCGCAGGTTGTATAGTCAAGATTCCACGGATTTCGCGTAACATAGACGTCTGGATTCTCGGCTGAACTGCAGAGCCCAAACTCTGGTGTTGTCGTCCTCCCGATGATGTTGAGACCGGCTTGGCGGATGCGCTTTGTTAGGAAGCTATCGGCCGTAGAACGATTCCCTTGCATCAGAAGTGAACCCATCTCCTGCAGGCGCCCTTTTAAGGTTGGTCCTAGATCCTTCATCAGAAAAGGTACGCCCGCAAAGACCCCGGCTGGGTTCGTTCCGTCTTTCATGGGGTCATTGACCGCATCATCGAAGACCTCGATGACGGCGTTAACCGAAGGATTTAAGGTGTCGATGGCGAGTGAAACCTGTTGGGCCACCTCTCGCGGGGTAATCTCTCCTTTTCGGACCAAATCGGCGAGGCCAATGGCATCAAGGTTAGACCATTCATTCCAGCTCATAACACATGTCACAAAGTTTCACTCCTTCATATTTGTTCGGATTGGATATTTATCATTGCAATCTTATCTTTACAATGTAAAAACCCTAAATTAATTTCGTATCATCCCAATGGTTATTTACAGCCACTTATTACCCCCGGATTGATGTTTATTAAATAAATCTTTATGAGCGATAATTCCTTCAATACTTTCTGCTGATTTAACCGCGTTTATTATCGCTATCTCCATGACCTTTGCTGCAAGCCCGCCAATCACATCTACTGGAACCCTGTCTCCTCCGGTAGCCACAGCAAAAATGGTGTCACCATCAAACAGGGTATGAGCTGGATAAATCGTTCTTGCATACCCATCCTGAGCCATTTGTGCTACTTTTGTTGCCTCAGCCTTTGTTAAATCTGCATTTACAGCAATCACTCCAATGGTGGTATTAGACCCAACAGGAATAGTAGGTTGATAGTTTTGTTCAAGAAGCTTGATACTATCAACAAGCTTCCCATTTCTATAAGGTCCTGCCAAAATTTCTCCCGTGGAAGAGTCGCGGACATCACCGGCAGGATTGACTGCCACAATCGCGCCTATCACCACACCATTTTCTAAGCGGAACGATGCACTGCCGAGGCCGCCCTTCATCCAAAAGCCAGGACCAGCCAATTTACCAATGGTAGCCCCGCACCCGGCCCCATAATTTCCTGTACTAAACCTCTCTGTTGTTGCCGCTTTTGCAGCCTCGTAACCCATCTGTTTATCGGGTCGAATTTTGGGATCACCGTACGGCAGATCAAACAACACTGCTGCTGGAACAATAGGAACCTTTGCGACACCTACATCTAAGCCGATCTCTTCTTCCTCTAAGAATTGCATTACGCCAGAAGCAGCATCCAAGCCAAATGCACTTCCGCCGCTTAGACAGATTGCATGAACTTTATCAACTAAATTAACCGGGTTCAAAAGATCGGTTTCCCGGGTTCCGGGAGCGGACCCTCTTACATCCACCCCCGCTACCGCACCCCCTTCAAACAGAATAGCAGTACAACCGGTCAATGCCTGTTGAATTTCTTTATTACCAACTTTTACTCCCGGTACATCTGTAATTTGATTATGCATCCCTTACAAATCCTTAGAAATTTTTGATTTCTGTGTTTTGCCAATCTGTTTCCAAGCTAATACAACCGCTAATGTAACAATAGTACCGACAATGGCTTCAGGAATTCCGTTTGTGATTCCGACTGTCCAGGCTACTCCCGCAGTTAAATAATGGCGAACTACAGCCATTGTTAACACAAGTACAGTATTTGTTAATGTCCCGAAAAATGCGGCAGCACCAACCGCCAAGTATTCATTCTTCCGGCGGAGTCCAACATATATTAGCCATGAAACCACTCCGATAAAAAGCCGAGGTAAAATCGCTACTAATGGATCCTTAAAGAGAGGGACCGTTGCGTTAAGGAAGGAGGATATTCCAAAAATCGCCCCAACAATTAAGCCGACCACAGGCCCCTGCATAATCCCTCCAATAATAGCGGGAATGTGCATGATTGTGGCATTCCCTGCTGCTGTTGGAACTGGAATATAACCCAATCGTGTTACCCCTAATAAAATGGCTACTGCACCTAACACCCCAGCGATGACGATATCACGAACTGTTAAAGATTTTTTCATTCAAATACTCCCCTTTGGTTTTTGAATTTTTTATTAAAAAGGAAACGGATAAAAAAGTAATAATAATGATAAAAATAGTCCAACCAGTAAGACAAGATAATCCTTCGCAATTGCTTTATACACGGAGTAAGAACTCCTTTCGCCTCCTGGGGTATAGCAGCGTGATTCCATTGCAAGAATCAAATCCTCCGCCCTTGATAAGGCGATATTAAATAAAGGGATAATAATTGGAAACATTTCTTTCGTTCTTTGAACAATTCTCCACCATCCGCCGGTACCAAAGTCGGCTCCTCTTGAAGCTTGGGCTTTCATCATTTTTTCCATCTCGATAGCGAAGGTTGGGACGAATCGAATCGCAATCGTTGTAATCAATGAGATTTCGTGGACAGGGAACTTAATTTTCTTTAACGGACTCAATAAGCTTTGAATGGAATGTGTTAATTCTGTGGTGGAAGTTGATAAGGTAAGTACACTGCTTAAGAAGATAATTTCAATAAATCGGACGGCTGATACAACCACCAAACGAATGCTTTCACTGGTGATTAAGATAAAGCCATAATTCACATACACTCTGCCATCTGAAAAGAGCTGTCCTTGAAAAAGCAGCTGTAAAACAGCTAAGATCACAATAAATGGAATGGCTGGTTTCACACCAGATAACCCGTAGCTGATTGGGATTTTGGATGCCCAGAATAAATAAAGAGATAAAACCAGACCAATGGCATTTCCGAAATAACTCGTATTAAAGGCAATCGCTACCACGAGAATGACAAAAACAAGAAGCTTGATTCTTGGGTCTAATCGATGAATAAATGAGCCAGTTGGTACGTATTGACCGATTGTAATACTACGGGATATTTCAAATTCGCTGGACATGTTCTGAACCCTCCTTCTTCCCGGCAAGAACCTTCATAATTTCCTCTGCTGCTTCCGTGACTGAAAAAGCTTCGGTATTTACCTGGTATCCAAGATCAGTTAATTTATAAAGAACCTGTACCGTTTCGGGGGTCCCAATTTGATGATGCTGCAGTTTTTCTTTATCTGTAAAAATTTCTTTCGGTGTGCCTGTTAACACGTCGGTTCCACCAGCCATCACATATACTCGGTCTGCCAGCTTGGCGACCTCTTCCATATTGTGTGACACAAAAACGACCGTTAATTTTTCTTCCTTGTTTAACCGTTTAATTTTATCCAGCAATTCCTTTCTTGACTTCGGATCCAGACCAGCTGTCGGTTCATCAAGAACTAATATCTTCGGTTTTAAGGCAAGAATCCCTGCTAAGGCTACCTTCCGTTTCTGTCCGCCGCTTAACGCAAAGGTTTGTCTGTCCTTCATTTCCTCAAAATCTAAACCAACCACGTCCATCGCCCATTTGACCCGCTCCCTCACCTCCTTAAGTGGAAGGCCTAATTTAAAGGGCCCATAGGCAATGTCATCACCTATAATTTTTTCAAAAATCTGATCCTCCGGGTTTTGAAAAACAAGTCCCACTTTCTGCCTCAGTGTTTTCAAATCCACCTTTTTCTTTGATAAATCTTCCCCATCAATGATGACTTTTCCGGATTCCGGACGCATCAGTCCATTAAAGTGCTGGATGAGAGTCGACTTTCCCGACCCGGTATGACCAATGATGGCTATACATTCACCTTCTTCTGCATAAAGGTTGGCTCCTTTTAAGGCAACATGCTCCATCGGGGTCCCCTTCATATACGTATGGGTAAGATTTTCTATTTCGATGATTGGCCTGCCCGTCATGTTCCCACCTCCTCTTTGTGGAATTTCTCCACTTCTTCAATAAACTCACTTTCTTGAATGATGTCCTTTGAAAAAGTGGTAAATTGGCTGTGAATCACTTCGGCCATTTGGCTCACTGAAGGCACTTCTAATTGCAGATTCTCTAATTCCAGCTTATGTTTAAAAATTTCACGCGGCGGACCATCCATGACAATCTGCCCGCCTTCAATAACGATAATCCGGTCAGCTTCCGCCGCTTCCGACATATGGTGTGTAACGGTAATAATCGTCATTCCCATATTGTTCATTTTCCTCATCACCTGAAGAACTTCTTTCCGGCCAAAACTGTCCAGCATACTTGTTGCTTCATCAAAAACAATGCAATCTGGCTTCATAGCCAGCACTCCGGCAATCGCGACCCTTTGCTTCTGTCCCCCTGAAAGGTGATGCGGCGGTCTGTGGCGGAACTGAGACATTTTGACAACATTTAAAGCCTCATCAACTCTCTTTTTCATTTCTTCTCTTGGCACTCCAATATTCTCAAGGCCAAATGCAACATCTTCCTCCACAATCGTCGCAACAATTTGGTTATCTGGATGTTGGAATACCGTGCCAACCGCTTGACGAATAGATCGTTTCTTCATGACATCCTTCGTGTTATGCCCGTAAACACAAACATCCCCGCTGTCTGGAGTTAGGATCCCATTAAGGTGTTTGGATAAGGTAGATTTTCCAGATCCATTGTGGCCAATTATGGCTACATATTCTCCAGGAAAGATGGAAAAGGAGATATTTCTAAGAACTGATACTTTCGTTTTTTCATTGATTTTGTATGAAAAAGAAACATTTTCTAAACGAATAATGGGCTCCATTTCATTCTCCCTTCATTTTTTCTAATATTTAGAAATATCGGCTATTCGAATTGCTTATTAATTGCTAGTATTCTACTGAAACAGTATCCCGTCATTACTGTCAAACCTAAGCCCTATATGCCCTTAATATTTCAGCGCCACGTTTTTTACTTGAGTATAATTCCGGAGTGCCTCTAGCCCTTTCTCCCGGCCAAAGCCGCTTTTTTTGTATCCGCCAAATGGCTGGGCGATTCCTCCACCTGCCCCATAGTGATTGATGAATACTTGGCCGCATTGGAGCTGGCTGGCAATACGATGAGCGAGCCCGCCGTTTTCAGTCCATACGCCAGCAACAAGTCCGTACGGTGTGCCATTTGCAATTTCGATTGCTTCTTCTTCTGTTTGGAAGGTGGTAACTGTCAAAACAGGACCAAAGATTTCCTCCTGAGCAAGATAATGGCTTGCAGGAACGTTATCCAAGATTGTTGGTTGAAGGTAGTAGCCTAATTGGTGCCCTTCTATCAACTTACGCTTTCCTCCTGTTACAATCCTAATTCCGTCCTGCTTGGCAAGATTAATAAAATTTTGAATACGCTCAAATTGCTTTTTAGAGAGCACTGGCCCTAGATCGTGATTTTCCATCCCGGGACCGATCGAAAGCTCCTCCATTGCTTTAGCAAGCTTCCGAATGAAATTTTCTTTTATGGATTTTTCAATTACCAAACGTGAGCCTGCAGAACAAGTCTGCCCTGCATTTTGCACAATGGAATTAAGCACCCACTTAAGAGCCTCTTCTTCATTACAATCTGCAAAGACTATATTTGGGGATTTTCCTCCAAGCTCAAGCGTAACTGGGACGATATTTTGTGCCGCTGACTCCATAACCCTTTTCCCAGTCTCAACGGAACCTGTAAAAGTAATATGGTTTATATCAGGGTGACCTGAAAGCGCAGCACCTGCCTCATGGCCGTATCCAGTTACAACGTTCAAAATACCTTTTGGCAGCCCTAAAGGCTCCATTAATTCAACTAGTTTAAGAGTCGTTAACGGTGTATCCTCTGCTGGTTTCAAGACAGTAGCGTTCCCGGTTGCAATGGAGACAGATATGCTTCTTGCTGCAATTTGCAAAGGATAATTCCACGGAATAATATGTCCGACAATCCCAATCGGTTCACGAACAGTGTAATCGATGATTCCTGGTTCAACTGGAATCGTTTCTCCAAGAATTTTATCTGCGATACCTGCGTAATATTCAAAATAACGTGCAGCAATCTCCACATCAACCGCAGATTGAGTTAGTGGCTTTCCAACATCTAATGTCTCTAATTTTGCTAATTCTTCTTTATTCTCGCGAATGATCTCTGCTGCCTGGAAAAGAAGCTTCCCCCGATTATAAGGACTAAACGTCTTCCATTCTTTTGAATGAAATGCTTTTTTTGCTGCTTTTACTGCAAGGTCGATTTCTTCCTTGTCCCCTCTTGGAACAAAAGCTAATGTTGATCCGTCCCCTGGATTTTTCACTTCTATTAATCTCTCTTTTTTAGGGACTATCCAATTACCGTCTATGTAACATCCTTTAATTTTTACATCGACTGCCTTCACTAGTTAAATCCCCCTTCCACCATCTACGTTTAAGACAGAACCTGTCACAATAGACGCTTCCTTTGAACATAAATACACAAGGGAATTAGCAATATCATTAGGACTAATCAGCCTTCCCAATGGAACACTTTTCTTAAAAACACTTTCCTTTGTTGCCTCAATATCATTATTCTTCGCTGTAAATTCCCCAAGCATTTTCGTATCAGCTGGACCTGGATTCACAACATTTACTCGAATCCCGTAATCGGCTAATTCAATGGCCAATGCTTGCGAAAATGAAACAGCTGCTCCCTTTGAAGCGATATAAGCATTTAAGCCGGGCCTAGGTCTCACAATGGAAATAGACGCGATATTGACAATCACTCCACCACCATTGTTTTTCATAAAAGGTACAGCAGCACGGCAAGTTAAAAATGGAGCAGTTGCGTTTACACGCATAATTTTCTCCCAATCTGCTAAGCTCACTTCTTCAATCGGTGTTGCTGGCTGGGCGATGCCTGCAATATTAACAAGACCGTCAATACGCTCAAATTTCTCAAATGCAGATGAAAATACATTCGCAACTTCCTCTTCCTTTGTTAAATCCGCAGCAATCGGCAGTAGATAATCGCTTTCCACTACTCCATCCACATTTAGATCAACAGCCACAACAAACGCTCCTTCTTCTAAAAATCGTTTAACAGTTTCTTTCCCCATTCCGCCCTGTGCACCTGTAACAACAAACACTTCATTTTCCAATCTCACCTTTATCGCCCCTCTCTAACTAATAGTAAATGTTGTAAAGCATCACATATTGCTGAACCCATTTCATTTGTCGTTGAACTGCCGCCTAAATCAGGTGTTTGTACTTCTTTTTGTACAAGTACCTGTTCAATTGATTCTAAAATGACAGCCGCTAAGTCCTTCCTCCCCAAATGCTCAAGCATAAGTGAAGCCGACCAAATTTGTGCAATGGGATTAGCGATCCCTTTGCCCGCAATATCAGGAGCAGAGCCATGAACCGGTTCAAACATGGAAGGGAATTCTCCTTCCGGATTTAAGTTTGCAGAAGGGGAAAGCCCAAGCCCTCCAACAACTGCGGAGCCTAAATCACTTAAAATATCTCCAAACAAATTGGAAGCAACAACTACTTCGAAATCCTCTGGCCTAGAAACAAAATAGGCTGCTAGAGCATCAATATAATAGCTTTGCAGATTAATAGCCGGAAAGTCCTGTCCCACCTCATTTACAGCCTCATCCCACAGTTTCATTGAATGGATGATCGCATTCGATTTTGTCGCGCTTGTGACAGTCCTCTTACCATGGTTTTTAGCATATTCAAAAGCAAATCTTGCAACTTTTTTCGTACCTGTCCGTGTGATAATAGTATTTTGAACAGCAATCTCTTGTTCTGTGCCTGAATACAATCTGCCTCCGCTATTCGAGTATTCACCTTCAGCATTTTCCCTAACAATGACAAAATCGATATTTTCACCTGTATATCGGCTAGGAGCCCCCTTCAATAATTTAACCGGGCGTAAATTAATGTACTGCTTGAAATTTTTCCGTATTGGCATGATTAGCTCCCATACCGTCACATCATCAGGCACTCTCTTATCGCCGATCGCCCCGAATAAAATAGCATCATATTTTTTTAAAGTATCAAGGGCGTCGTCTGGCATCATCTTTCCATTGCTTAGATAATACTCGCTGTTCCAATCAAATGAATCAATTTCGATTTGAAATGAAGGGTCCATCTTTTTGAGCAGTTCAAGTACTTTAACTGCTTCATTCACTACCTCCGGGCCGATTCCATCCCCAGGAATAACAGCAATCTGATAGTTAGTCATATTTTCCACCTCTTATTAATTAATTTAAATGAGTGTGCCATGATCCAATCAAACTAAAATAAAACGCTTACACAAAAAGAATGGATTAAGAATAATTCCATATTTAATTTTCAGATTCATCTATTTTTGCGGAAAAGACCTTTTCAGGTAATTCAAGATGGTTACGCATAATTAAAGAAGCCTTCCTGCTATCTCCATTTAAAATTTGATAGTAGATGCTTTCATGCTCCATTAATATCTTTTCAATAACGCCTGGAACTTGAAAAAATTTTGATATCTCTGACCGATAACTATCAATCAAAAGCGTAGTAATTTTTTGCAGTACTTGATTATTTGAAGCTTTTGCTACAGCAATGTGAAATTCAACATCCCACTTAGCAAAATGTTCATAATCGTTTAAGCTTTTCTTCATTCCAACGATCGTTTTTTCAATTTCTAAAAGATTGTTATTTGTTCTTCGTTTTGCCGCTAATGAGCTTGTTTCACTCTCAACTATTTGTCTCGCTTCCACTATTTCAAGAAGGTTATTGATATTATGGAAAATTAATGATGAAAATTCAGGAGCAACAAACGTTCCTTCTTCTGATTTATTAAGGTAGGTACCTTTTCCTTGATGAAAACTTATAATCCCTACTGCAGATAATTTAGTCAGAGCTTCTCTAATAACGATTAAGCTGACCTGATAACGGTTTGCCAATTCCTTCTGGGAAGGCAATTTATCACCATATGTATACACTCCGTTTTCCACATCTTTTAAAAAGACATTAACCACATCATCGACTAGGGATTTACGTTTTATTGCCATGTTTTCCATCCGTCCTTAACTCTTCATATGATATGATAACTTAAGAGTATTTTATAAACACAATTCAGAATTGTCAATATATTTAAAATTATTTTATTAGTTTAATAATTATATTTTTTAATGGCTCTGTTAAACTTGGTTGTTGATTTGCGCTACAGGCGCTTTGGCGCCTGCGGGGTCTCCCCTGCCCCGTACTCCCGTAGGAGTCTTCGCGCCTTCCGCTCCAATCAACAGTGTAAAAATCAACAATGGTCTTTAACAAAGCCTTTTTAATATAAAAAAGTAAATCCAAGTGTTCCGTAAATGAATTTTTTCAAAGAAAAAAGCCCCAAACGGGACTTTCTGTATGACTCTTTATTACAAAGAACTATTTATTGTTTTTCTCCTCTTTCTTCAAATTCAAATAAAGATATATGCTGTAAAAAAAGACTGCTGCAATTAGACTAGTGATTATTCTTATCATTCGAGTTTCATCAAAATCAAATATAATATCGCCAATAATATAAAATCCCGACAGAACAATAATCCAACGAAGGAATATTTTCTTCATTAGCTTCCACTCCTTATTTAAACAATCATATACTATAAGGAGATTGAATAAACTCGCTCATCTCACACTAACGGCTTGCTGGGCACGCAAAAAAAAGAGACAAAAGTCTCTTCTTACTTCACTAATCCTCTTTAATTTCTTTGTTCTACTTATATGTGGATTGCCGGTAAGGTACGTCCTGTTTCGAGCAAGCTCTTCAGATTGCTTAAAATTGCAGGCCATCCATTATTAATTCCATAAAATCCTTCACTTTCGTCAAGAAAGGCAGTGGATGGAAGATTTTCATGTTTAAGTGTCAACTTCACTGTCGAATCAAGTTCTCTCAATTCAAATGTTACGATTGACGGATTTTCATTTATCGTGGTGTCATCCACCCATTGAAAGGTATAAGAAAGAAGTGTGTATGGTTCACTTTTTAATACGACACCTTTATCCGTTACCTTGCCTTCCTCATCCATAAAGGTAACCTCTGAACCTTCTTTCCATTCGGATTTAAGATCTCTTCCAAACCAATAATTTTTCGTGAATTCTCCGTTTGTTAAAGCTTGCCATAATTTTTCCGGCGTAGTTGCGATGTAGGTCGCATAGACAAATGTAGAATTATTCATCCGTATCCTCCTCTAGACTGTTTTTTAATTTTTGTAATGCACTCATGCGGGGTTGGTCGAATTTCTTGACCCATCGCCCATAAATTTCTCCAATTGGAGCACTATTCAAGTAATGCAGTTTATGCCTTCCCTTCCATTCGACAACGATAAGGTTGGCTTCTTCTAAAATTAAAAGATGCTTGCTTACCGATTGTCGAGTCATATTTAGATGCTCGCAAAGTTCGTTTAAGGTTTGTCCATTTTTTTCGAAAAGCTGATCAAGTAATTCTCTTCTGCTTGAATCCGCAAGTGCCTTAAAAATATGATCCATCTTATCCATATATGTATTATATGCAACCATTTGTCTGCATGTCAACATTTAAAGTAAATGGGCTATTACTTCTCCAGCCTTGCCTGATAGTTACTTGATATGAAAAATAAAAGAACTCATAAAACCTACATCCGTGCTAAGGTAAAAATCATCAACAGGGGACTCATCTACTGAAAAAATAAGAAAAGCGGAATTCAATTGCGATTCAGGGGTAAGGGTCATAATTAAGAAAATTAGAAAAAGCCCTACAGATTAAGAATTTATAATCTTGTAGGGCATTTCTATTGTAAGCAGTTAATTAGAATTGTTATTCTTCCTTGCTATGTGTGGGATTATCCTTTAGAAAGATTTAAGATATCATCATAGCTGCTTTAAATAAAATAAAAATAAAAAGGTGTAAGACAGTGCTTTACACCTTTTTTCCAAAGCTTTTCAAACCCTGGAAGCATGATAAAAAATATATAAAATTACAAGCACAATCCCAATAATATAAGCAAAAAATATTGGATTTAGCAAAATAGGATGTCTTTGAGTCTTTTCATTGATTTCGGCATCAAACTCGCTTTGCCTTGCACTTACAAACCTTCCAGTCGTTAGCGTATATAATAGTCCTCCTACCAATATTAACAATACCAACCCAGACAAAATAAAATACAAGTCAAACAATGTAATAACCACCTTTTTTCTATATTGTTTGAGAAAACATGTTGTAATATTCATCAATTTTTCAGAAAAAAATGGGGTTCGAAAATTTTTTAAGACAAGGAATGTGCTTGAAAAGAAATGTTAGTGATAATAAAAGAATACAAAGCAAAAAGTCCAAGTAAAAAGATGTAAACGAAATTAGTTTTTTCAGTTTTTCCATCCCATTACCACTAGAAATCCAATAAACAATTGGAGGCTTAAACTTAAGTCAAATGATTTCAATATCGAATTCCATATACTTGTTAAAATTATGACTTAGTGGACCGTCTTCCGTAATTAAATAATCAAGTTCTGAAACGGGACCAACCAAGTAATTGGAAATGGTATTAAGTTTACTTCTTGTTACAAGGGTTGCGATTTTATTTGAACTTTTAATCATTTGACGTTTAACATGAGACTCTTCTATATGAGGGATGCTGATACCAAAGTCAGGATGCAGGGAATACACTCCTAAAAAACAAAGATCTGCTCTAATATTTTTAAGCACTTCAATTACATCCAATCCTACAGTCACAAAAGATTCCTTGAAGAAAGTTCCGCCCAAAAGAATGATATCTGTATTTGGATGTTTTGATAATGCCAAACTAATAGAGGGACTGTTCGTAATAATAGTCCCTTTAAACTCCATTGGAATTTCTTGAGCCAGAAAAAGATTAGTTGTACTTCCATCTATTAAAAGAACTTGTCCATCTTTAATTATTTTAACTGCTTTTAAAGCCAATTCTTTTTTGGCATCTATATTTTCTTCCGTTCTTTCAGAAAAGGTTAAAGCGCTCGCAGAAGCAGGAAATGCTCCGCCGTGTACTCTTTTTAGCAGACCTAATGAATCCATTTCCCTTAAATCCCGTCTAATTGTGTCCTCGGAAACATCCCATTTCATGCTTAATTCTTTAGCAACGACTTTCCCTTCTTTCTCTAGTATTTGTAAAATTTTGCTTTGCCGTTCTTTTCTTAGCATAATAATGTTAGCCTCCGTGTTTTTGCATGTTTTTTCTTATATTATATTATTTTTTCTTAAATCCACCAATTTTTTATAAAAACCGGCAAAATTATTCTTGTTTTTTCTTGTTTATAAAGATAAAATATACTCAAAACACGAAAAAACTTGCTTTAAAATGCAAAAACAAGAAATTATTCGAGACAAGAAACCAGACTAATTTAAAATTAAAGAGGAGGAAAGAAAGATGAATCATAGTATTGAAACACTGGCTGTAAATACGATTCGCACCTTATCAATTGACGCAATCAATAGTGCTAATTCCGGTCATCCAGGCCTTCCTATGGGGTCTGCTCCAATGGCTTATGCACTCTGGGCACATCATCTAAATCATAATTCTGCAAATGCAAAATGGTTTAATCGAGACCGATTTATTCTTTCTGCTGGACATGGATCAAGCTTGTTGTATAGTTTGCTTCACTTAGCTGGGTACAATGTATCTCTAGAAGATTTAAAAAGTTTTAGAAAGCTAAACAGCAAAACACCTGGTCATCCGGAATTTGGTCACACAGAAGGTGTTGAAGCGACAACTGGGCCTTTAGGGCAAGGAATTGCGAATGCTGTAGGAATGGCGATGGCTGAAGCTCATTTAGCTGCAAAATTCAATCGGGATGGATACCCTGTAATTGACCATTATACATATGCTTTGGTTGGCGATGGAGATTTAATGGAAGGCATCTCTTATGAGGCCATGTCTATGGCCGGTCATATGAAACTAGGAAAATTAATTGCTTTATATGACTCAAATGATATTTCCTTGGACGGTGAATTAAATCTTTCATTTTCAGAGGACATTCAAAAACGAACAGAATCTGCTCATTGGCAATATTTACGAGTAGAAGATGGCAATGATGTAGCAGAAATCTCAAAAGCTATTACATTAGCAAAACAAAATACAAACCAACCAACCTTGATTGAAATTAGAACCACTATCGGCTATGGAAGTCCCAAAGTTGCAGGAACAAACAAGGCACATGGAAATCCCCTTGGTGCAGAAGAAGCTCTTGCAACAAAACGGGTATATGGCTGGCACTATGAAGAGGATTTCTTTGTACCGAAAGAAGTGAAAGCCCATTTTGAAGAGCTAAAACAAAGAGGAATTAGTCAAGAACACCAATGGAATGCATTATTCCAGTCTTATCAAGAGACATATCCTGAATTAGCGAAGGAACTGCAAAATGCCATCACGGGTGAAGTTTTAATCAATACGGAGGACATCCTGACATTTGATACAGGTAAAACCCTTTCAACTCGTGTAGCCAGCGGAGAATCCATTAACCATTTTGTAAAATCAGTTCCTTCTATTTTTGGGGGAAGTGCGGATCTTTCTCACTCCACAATGACAGATATAAAGGAAGACGCAGCATTCGCAGTAGAATCATTTAGCGGACGAAATATCTACTTTGGTGTTCGGGAACACGCAATGGGAGCGGCTGGCAATGGTTTGGCTCTTCATGGCGGGGTAAAGCCATTTGTTAGCACATTCTTTGTTTTCAATGATTATCTCAGACCGTCAATTCGTCTGGCAGCCTTGCAAAAGCTTCCTGTCACTTATGTATTTACTCATGATTCGATTGCGGTTGGTGAAGATGGTCCAACTCATGAACCAATTGAACAGCTGGCTTCTCTTCGTGCAATCCCAGGGCTAACAGTGATTCGCCCATCAGATGCAAACGAAACGGCAAGTGCTTGGGCTTATGCACTAAAACAAACAGATGGTCCGGTTGCCTTGGTGCTGAGCCGTCAAAACCTGCCTGTGTTCCAAGAAACACAAGCCAATTTAGACAACCTTTCTAAAGGAGCTTACGTATTAACGCAAACAAATGACCAACCAGAGGTTATCTTGATCGCTACCGGTTCGGAAGTGTCATTAGCCATTAACACAAAAGCTGAACTCGAAAAAGAAAATTTATCCGTTCGTGTTGTCGCTATGCCAAGCTGGGAATTGTTCGATCGCCAACCGAAAGAGTATAAAGAGCTTGTTCTGCCTGCTTCTGTTACAAAGCGTGTGGCACTAGAAATGGGTATCTCCCTTGGATGGGAGCGCTATGTAGGATTAGAAGGCAAAGTATTATCCATCGAAACATTCGGTGCTTCAGGAACGGGCGCTGCAGTAATGGAGCTATTTGGATTTACGACGGAAAATGTGGTTCGAACGGCTAAAAGTCTACTATAATCTTAAAATGGAGGAAATATACGATGAAATTATTTATTGATACTGCTAATCTTGTTGATATTAAAAAGGCTTATAAAATCGGCGTTTTATCTGGTGTTACAACCAATCCTTCCCTAGTTGCGAAAGAAGGTGTAAAATTTGAAGACCGGATTGCAGAAATCTGCCAGGCAGTTCCACGGGTAGAATCGGTTTCCGCTGAAGTAACTCCAGATGCCGTTACAGCTGACGAAATGATTGCACAAGCTGAGGAGCTTATTAAAATTAACGGCGGAGATGAGAAAATTACAATCAAGCTTCCTATGACTTTAGACGGTTTAGAGGCTTGCCGTTATCTTGCAGATAAAGGCGTTAAAACAAATGTCACACTTATCTTTACAGTAAACCAAGCACTATTAGCTGCTCGTGCAGGTGCAACTTATGTATCTCCATTTTTAGGACGCTTAGATGATATTTCTGAAGATGGCGTACAATTAGTATCAAAAGTAGGTGAACTATTCCGCATTCATAATTTCGACACACAAATTATTGCAGCATCTGTTCGTCACCCGGATCATGTAACTCGTGTAGCAATGGCAGGTGCACATATTGCAACGATTCCGTTTTCAGTCATTGAGCAAATTTCAAAACATCCACTTACTAATCAAGGTATCGAAAAATTTGCTGCAGATTGGGAAAATACTCTTAAAAACTAAGTTAAACAAAAAACACGACAGGTTAATGATATGCTCCCCAATAGGT
>NZ_JBITPF010000070.1:0-15165 GCF_050468025.1 Neobacillus sp. NRS-1170
ATAGTGAACTATATCATACCTTCACTATGATTCTTTTTTCAGCTTTTTTAAATACACCCCCAAAATCGGAAATAGAAGCACGAATAGTTTGGTAACTTGAAAAAACTAATTTACTTAGGAGGTTAGATATGGGAAACGTATTAATTGATATCGACAAACTACTAGAAGCCACTGTTGATCTAACATCTGGGAAAAATAGTAATAAAGTAAAACCGGTTGAGATTGATAAATTGCTTGATAACACACGTGATTGGTAAATCATATTTTGGTTCCCTGGCTCATAACTTAAAAATATACTATCAGAATGCCTTCTAATTAATTAGGAGGCATTTTCTTTTTATTATTTCTATTTATTGACGCGCTTTAAAGCACAAAAATATTTTAGTATTTTCTATTGCTTTTGTTCAAAAAAAATACTAGAATAATTTTTAATATA
Source organism: Neobacillus sp. NRS-1170 (assembly GCF_050468025.1). Classification (NCBI taxonomy): domain Bacteria; kingdom Bacillati; phylum Bacillota; class Bacilli; order Caryophanales; family Bacillaceae; genus Neobacillus; species Neobacillus sp. NRS-1170. The sequence goes on from NZ_JBITPF010000070.1 coordinate 437, forward strand.
ATAAATTTTTAGAAAATTATTTTTAAAAGAATGTTAGGGGGATTTTAAAAATGAAGAAGAAAGTAAGTGCATTGTCCTTTGCGTTGGCAGGAATGCTGATGCTCGCAGGATGCGGCAGCAAAGAATCATCTGGCGATGCAGAAAAGGGCGGGAAAGATAAGGAATTCAAAGTTGGCATTAGCCAATTTGCTCCGCACCCATCATTAGATGCAGCTACCGAAGGTTTTAAAAAGGCGTTAGCGGACAAAGGTATAAAAGTAAAGTATGATGAACAAAATGCTCAGGCAGATATGAATAATGTCCAAACAATAGCGAATAACTTTGTCGGCGACAAAGTCGATTTGATTTTTGCCAATGCTACTCCTAGTGCAACGAGCGCATTAAACGCAACGAAGGAAATTCCAATTATTTTTACATCCGTAACAGATCCTGTTGGAGCAGGACTTGTTGAAGCTTTTGACAAGCCAGGAAAGAACATTACGGGAACAACCGATAATCACCCGGATGCAACGAAAAAAACAATCAGCTTTATTACTGATGAAGTGAAAGCAAAAAATATTGGTGTAATTTATAACTCTGGTGAACAAAATTCAGTTGTTCAGGTTAAGGATGTTAAAAAGATTGCAGAGGAAAAAGGCGCTAAGCTTGTAGAAGTATCGGTTGCAACGACAGCAGAGGTTAAGCAGGCAGCTGAATCCTTAGTAGGCCGCGTGGATGCCATCTACATTCCAACTGATAACACAGTAGTTACTGCCCTTGATTCTGTCATAGCTGTCTCAAACAGCAAAAAAATCCCACTTTTCGTTGGCGAACTTGATTCAATGAAAAAAGGGGCAGTCGCAGCTAGTGGCTTTAGCTATTTTGATCTTGGTTATCAATCTGGTGTAATGGCTGCTGATATTTTATCTGGTAAAAAGAAAGCGTCTAACATTCCAGTTGAACTGCCGAACAGCTTAAAGCTTGTAATCAATAAAAAAGCAGCTGAAGCACAAGGGTTGCAAGTGAAGGAAGAATGGAGCAAGCTTGGCGAGTTTTATGATGGAAAATAACAAACTATAAATCTAAAAGGAGTCAGCCTGAAAGGGTTGACTTCTTGATTGATACATAGAACGAAGAAAGGATGATTTCAATGTTTACAGCCATATTTGGATCTTTTGAAGCGGGTATCATCTATGCGATTATGGCACTGGGCGTCTATCTTTCCTTTCGTATTCTGGACTTTCCAGACTTAACGGTAGATGGTAGTTTTGTGACAGGTGCCGCCATTTCGGCGGTTATGATTGCGGGAGGATCGAATCCGTTTTTGGCAACGATTGTAGCATTATTTGCAGGATTTGCTGCAGGCTGCTTAACGGGACTGCTTCACACCTTTGGTAAAATCAATAATTTGCTATCCGGTATTCTAATGATGATTGCGTTATATTCGATTAACTTACGAATTATGGGACGATCAAATATTCCATTATTGAATACAGATACGGCTTTTACAAAAATCAGTGATATGTTTGAAAAATCAGGTATTGATTCATTTTTAAACAGTATTCTTTCGGCGATTGGGCTTGGCGACAGCCTTCCGGAGACATGGGGAATTTTAATCTTCATGATCATCGTCACCTTAGTGATTAAAATCCTTACCGATTTGTTTTTGCAAACCGAAATTGGTCTTGCTATCAGAGCAACAGGCGACAACAAACGGATGATTCGCAGTCTTTCAGCTAATACCAATCTCCTCGTAGTTCTGGGACTCGGACTTTCCAATGCATTAGTTGCATTTTCAGGTGCCCTAATTGCGCAACAAGGCGGATTTGCTGATGTTGGCATGGGAATTGGTATGATTGTCATTGGCTTAGCCTCTGTTATTATCGGTGAAGCCCTGTTTGGTACTAAAACAATAGCACGAGCAACTCTTGCGGTAATTGGCGGTTCCATTATTTATCGTATTGTTGTTACCCTAGCCCTCCGTGTTGAGTTCCTGGACCCAGGGGATATGAAATTAATAACGGCTGTAATTGTTATCATTGCCCTAACGGCACCAAAGATTATTGATGGCTCCAAAGAGAAAAAACGGAAGGCGAGAAGAAAATCTGAAAGAATGAACATCATCCAGACTTCTGTGAGAACGGAGGGGGACAACCATGCTGCAATTAAATCAGATTCATAAAATCTTTAATGAAGGAACACCAGATGAAAAAATTGCGATTGACCATATTAACCTTTCGCTGAAACCAGGGGATTTCGTAACGGTTATCGGCAGTAACGGTGCAGGAAAATCGACCTTAATGAATATCATTTCCGGTGTTTTATTCCCTGATATCGGAGACGTTTGTATCGGCGGAAAAAATGTAACCAATATGTCCGAGTTTAACCGGTCTAAAATGATTGGCCGCGTTTTTCAGGATCCGATGGCAGGAACAGCTCCAAGTATGACAATCGAAGAAAATCTTGCGATGGCCTATTCACGAAATAAAACGAGAACGCTGCGAAAAGGCGTTACGAAAAAACGGCGTGATTATTTTAGGGAAGTACTGGAATCATTGCATCTCGGTTTGGAAAATCGTCTCAGTGCAAAGGTTGGACTGCTGTCAGGCGGGGAACGTCAGGCGCTTTCCTTATTAATGGCCACTTTTACCGAGCCCTCGATCCTGCTGCTAGATGAGCACACAGCTGCACTTGATCCATCAAGAGCGGAGTTGATAACGAATCTGACAAAGGAAATTGTCGATAAGTATAAACTTACCACGTTGATGGTCACACATAATATGCAGCAAGCGATTGATTTAGGAAATCGGTTAATTATGATGGATAAAGGCCAAATCATTTTCGAAGTGGATGAGGAAAAGAAACAGCAGTTAACGATTGAAAGATTGTTAGAGGAATTTAAACGAATTCGCGGTGTTCAAATGGCAAGTGACCGGGCGGTACTTTCTTAGTGAAAAATATTTTTTCGCAGGTCATTTTAGGTATATTTTTGTAATAAACATTATCACAACACTTATGTAAGAAACATCCTAGGACTAGGTATGTTTCTTTTTTCTTTTAAGAAAAAAATTACTATGTTTAAAGAATATTTCTTTACTGCAAAAAAGCGTTATTGCTTTACACCCTGCTCTTGAGGGGACAAGAATTTTTCCATTAAAATAAATTCTGAATATTACTATTTTTAAAAAATGGGGGTTCTTGAATTGAAAGAAAAACGAGTAAAAGCTGATGAGCTTGTAAATGACTTTTTTCCAGTACGAGATGTAGATTATATAGAGATTTATACAGGAAATGCCAAACAAGCATGCCACTATTTTTGCACAGCGTTCGGGTTTCAGCCAGTTGCGTATTCAGGTCTTGAAACGGGCAATCGTGAAACCGTTTCCTATGTCTTAAAACAGCGAAACATTCGCTTGGTGCTCACAGGCTCTTATAAGGAGGATAGCAGAGTAGCACAGTTTGTTAAAAAGCATGGCGATGGCGTAAAAGACGTTGCCCTTTTAGTGGATGACGTCGATAAGGCATTTGAGGAGGCAGTAAATCGGGGGGCAATTGCCCATGTGGCACCGTTTGAAATGAAGGATGAAAAGGGAGCTGTTAAAAAAGCCGTTCTAGGTACATATGGTGATACCATCCATACGTTAATAGAACGGAAAAATTATCAGGGTGCATTCCTGCCGGGATTTGAATCCTATTCTTCCGATGTACCAGTTGAAGATGCCGGCTTAATCGGAATAGATCATGTGGTAGGAAATGTTGAAAGCATGGAAGAATGGGTCGAATATTATTCGAAGGTAATGGGCTTTATCGAAATGAAGCATTTCACCGACAAGGATATCACGACTGAATATTCTGCGCTCATGTCAAAAGTTATGCATAACGGAGGACGAATTAAATTCCCAATCAATGAACCGGCAGAGGGGAAGCGTAAATCGCAAATTCAGGAATACCTCGAATTTTATAACGGTCCCGGAGTGCAGCATCTTGCGATTTTAACGGAAGATATTGTCTCTACCGTTGCCACTTTAAAGAAAAATGGTGTTGAGTTCCTTAAAACTCCAAGTACGTATTATGAATCATTAGCTGAGCGGATCGGTCAAATCGATGAAGAAATTGAAAAGCTGCGCGAGTTGAATATTTTAGTGGACCGTGACGATGAAGGCTATTTGCTGCAAATTTTTTCAAAGCCGGTTGTAGACCGACCGACACTATTTATTGAAATCATCCAGCGTAAAGGTGCCCGTGGATTTGGGGAAGGAAACTTTAAAGCCTTATTTGAATCGATTGAACGGGAACAGGAAAGACGTGGTAATTTATAAATTAATAGCTAAATAGAGATAAAAGGGGGGAACTTTTTCCCCTTTTTTTACAACCTTTTGTCATATGAAAGAGTGGTGTATTGAGTGGAAATTACGCCGGAAATACTGGAATGGAGAGAGGCCTATAAATTATTAATCGGCTCCATTTTACCAAGGCCGATCGCTTTTGTGTCAACGATTGATGTTAATGGTACCGCTAATGCGGCGCCGTTCAGTTTTTTTACAGCCATCTGTGCTGATCCGATGCTCGTCTGTTTCTCGCCGATGAGAAGAGGAAAGGACGGCTCGAAAAAGGATACTCTCGTTAATATTGAAAATACAGGTCAATTTGTTATTAATATCGTCAGTGAGAGTATGACTGAGCAAATGAATGATTGTGCGATAGAATTTTCACCTGACGTTGATGAAATTGTGGAAACGGGCTTAACAAAAGAACCGGGCCATAAGGTGAGGGTGCCGCGAATTGCGGAAGCACTTGTCCATTTAGAATGTGAACTCCAACAGGTCCTTCATTTTGGCGACAAGCCGGGCAGCGGCAGTCTCGTCATCGGTAAAGTGGTACATGTTCATGTTCAGGATGACTTAATGGACAAAGGGAGAATCGACTCGGATCTTTTAAAGCCTATCGGAAGAATGGCAGGTAATATCTTTACCGATCCTTTGGCCAAAACGTTTGAAATGATAAGAAAATAGAAAAAGGTGAGTCAATGAAATTTGTAACCTTCGAAAAGCCAAATGGGAGTAACCGGGCAGGCTGGATTTTAAATGAAGCATATGCTGTTGATATGCACGAAGCAACCGATGGAAGGCTGCCTTGTAATCTAATAGAATTTCTCGACAATAGTGAAGAAAATATAAAGATTGCGGCAGCATTGTCGTTAACTATTGACCATAAAGGAGTTTACTTATTAAGTGACCTTCACTTAAAAGCACCACTTCCTAATCCAAGAAGCTTCCGTGATTTTTATGCCTTTGAGCAGCATGTGAAAACAGCTCGGGAAAATCGTGGTCTGAAAATGATTCCTGAATGGTATGAAATTCCTGTATTTTATTTTTCTAACCACATGGCGATAAAGGGGTCAGGCGAAGAAATTATTAAACCTAAAGAATGTGACTGGTTAGACTTTGAACTTGAGGTCGCATGCATTATAGGCAAAACAGGCAGGAACATTTCTGCTGCTGAAGCCGATGATTATATTTTTGGCTATTGTGTTTTGAACGATTGGAGTGCGAGGGACCTGCAGCGGAAAGAAATGAAGGTTGGTTTAGGTCCAGCAAAAGGCAAGGATTTCTCCACCTCGATTGGCCCATGGATTATCACAAAAGATGAATTGGAACGTTTTAGGACTGGGAAGGGCTTTGATCTTGCCATGAAAGCACGGGTAAATAGTGTCCAACTGTCTAAAGGTAATTTAAAGGAGCTTTATTTTTCCTTTGGAGAAATGATTGAACGGGCATCTGCTGGCGTAACCCTTTATCCAGGCGAGGTTATCGGTTCAGGTACAGTCGGAACAGGGTGTATTCTTGAACTTGGCGAAAAAGTGCATCCCTGGCTTAAGCCGGGAGATAAAGTAGAGTTAGAAATTGAGAATTTAGGGATATTAGAGAATACAATAATTGAAGAATCGAGGTGAAATGATGTATTATCGTCAATTGGGGAAGATTCCCCATAAACGGCATACAATGTTTAAAAAAGAGGATGGGAGTTTATATAGGGAGCAGGTAATGGGAACCCGTGGTTTTTCTGGAACCCAATCGATACTATATCATCAATACATGCCGACGGAAGTTGTAAAATCCGAGTTAATTGGAAATTATTTGCCTGTCTATGAAGAGCAGCAATCCTTAAAACACCGCCACTTTTTTTCGACGAAGGTTACAAAAAATGGGGATGCTCTTAAGGCAAGAGAATATATTCTTGGTAATCAGGATCTGTTAATCGGAACCGCATCTATTACCGAGCCCATGCAAAGCTATTATCGAAATGGCGATGGAGATGAAATGCTGTTTATTCACCATGGATCAGGAAAGCTAGAGACGATGTTTGGGACAATCACATACCGGCCTGGTGATTATCTCGTCATTCCGATTGGAACGATTTATCGAATAATACCAAATGCAGATGAAGAGACGAAAATGCTTTTTGTCGAATCGTTTAGTCAAATCACAACGCCAAGAAGGTACCGAAACGAATATGGCCAGCTTTTAGAGCACAGCCCATTTTGCGAACGGGATATCCGCGGCCCGGAAGCCTTGGTGACATTTGATCAGAAAGGGGAGTATGAGGTTTTAACAAAATCAAGAGGAGCGATTCATTCTCATATTCTGGGTCATCATCCGCTTGATGTGGTTGGCTGGGATGGATATTTGTATCCTTGGGCTTTTAATATCGAAGATTTTGAACCCATTACCGGAAGAGTGCACCAGCCGCCGCCAGTACACCAAACCTTTGAAGGAAATAACTTTGTGGTTTGTTCCTTCGTTCCCCGCCTTTATGATTATCATCCGGAATCCATTCCGGCTCCGTACTATCACAGTAATGTTAATAGTGATGAGGTCCTCTACTATGTTGAGGGTAATTTCATGAGCCGAAAAGGGATTCAAGAGGGTTCCATCACTCTACATCCAAGCGGAATCCCGCATGGACCGCATCCGGGTAAAACAGAAGCAAGCATCGGTAAGAAAGAAACGCTGGAGCTTGCTGTTATGATCGATACTTTCCATCCTTTAAAGGTTGTAAAGGATGCAAATGATTTAGAGGATACTGCTTATATGTATTCCTGGTTTCAAAAATAGGAATAATAATGGAGAAACAATCCTGCCTTTTTGGCTTGGATTGTTTTTTTATACATAGGCTAATTTTAACCGATAAAACTGTTAAAAATGGTATTGTAAATACATACACATTAATATCGAGATGAGGGGTGAAAACGTGGAACGCGAAATCATTTTGACGAAATTAAAAAATCATGTTCCTACTATACTTGGCAGTGAGAAATTTTCAAGGTACGCTGTCATGCTGCCACTCATTCAAAAAGAGGATGGAATCCATGTATTGTTTGAGGTCCGTTCACAGCAGTTACGGAGGCAGCCTGGGGAAATTTGTTTTCCTGGGGGCAGAATTGATTCCGGTGACTGTGATGAAAAAGCAGCTGCCATTCGTGAAACGAAAGAGGAATTGGGTATTGCTGGAGAAAATATCTGTGAGGTGTTCCCTTTAGATTTTATGGTATCTCCGTTTGGGATGATGGTATTTCCTTTTGCAGGCTTTATTACAAATCCAGGCAGTATTCAAGCGAATCCCTCTGAGGTTGGGGAACTATTCACGGTTCCTTTATCATTTTTTATCGAAAAAGCTCCTGAAATTTACCGAATTGAATTTAAAGCAGAGCCGGAAGAAAATTTTCCATTTGACTTAATCGTCGGCGGAGAAAATTATAATTGGCGGACAAGGGGGATGGAGGAATACTTTTATATTTATGAAGATAAAGTGATTTGGGGTCTGACAGCTAGAATTCTTGCTCATTTTATTGAATTGATTCGCTAATCTTTTTTTTAGCCAAGATTATGTACTCCCTGTGTGCACAAATGTCCATATGAAAAGGAAAAAATACTTGATTATTTTCAGAATTGGAATAAAATTAAGATTATATTTTTACACAATAGGGAGTTGTCATGATGAAAGTAGTAAAGTTTGGCGGATCATCATTAGCATCCGGGAAGCAGATTGAAAAGGTATTCCAAATAGTCATAACTGACGCTGAGCGGAAAGTGGTCGTTGTATCAGCTCCCGGGAAAAGGTTTTCTGAGGACCATAAGGTAACGGATTTATTAATTGAATGTGCAGAACTCAGCTTACTCAATAAGGATCCAAAAGAAAAATTTGAAGCCGTTATCGAAAGATATTCATCCATTGCCGACGAATTAGCTCTCGGGGATGAGATCATTCGTGAAATTCAAAACGATTTGATAGAAAGGCTGAATGGGGACAAAAGTAAGCCTGACCGGTTTATGGATAGGCTTAAAGCAAGTGGTGAAGATAATAATGCCAAATTGGTGGCTGCCTACTTCCGTAAGCGGGGAGTTGATGCCTCATATATTGACCCGAAGGAAGCAGGACTTTTAGTGAGCGATGATCCTGGAAATGCTCAAGTTTTAACAGAGTCATACAATCGCTTATTTTCACTCCATGAACGTCCAGGCATTTTGATTTTTCCAGGATTTTTTGGCTATAGCAGGGAAGGGGAAGTTTTCACGTTTTCACGAAGCGGCTCTGATATTACCGGATCGATCCTTGCTAATGCGCTAAAAGCGGATTTGTATGAAAATTTCACTGATGTAGATGCGGTTTATTCTGTTAATCCCAATATTGTTACAAAACCAAAAGAAATTAAAGAATTAACCTACCGGGAAATGCGAGAGCTTTCGTATGCAGGCTTTACCGTTCTGCATGATGAAGCCCTTGTCCCAGCTTTCCGTGCGGGAATTCCGGTTCATATTAAGAATACAAACAATCCTGCTGCCCCTGGTACCAGAATTGTATCTGATCGAAAAAATACAAATGGGCCGGTAATTGGTATTGCCAGTGATCAAGGATTTTGCAGCATTTATGTAAGTAAATACTTAATGAATCGGGAAGTTGGTTTTGGTCGTAAGCTTTTAGGTATATTAGAAGATTTCGGGTTATCTTATGAGCATACACCATCAGGAATTGATGACGTATCTGTCATTTTGAGAGAAAGCCAGATAGATTCTATTATGGAAAAAGAAATAAAAGACCGCATTATGATAGAACTTCATGCTGATGAAGTGAAAATTGAGCATAGTCTCGCTCTTATAATGGTCGTTGGCGAAGGTATGAGACAAAATGTAGGTACAATGGCTCGGGCCTCAAAAGCTTTAGCAAAAGCACGTGTAAATATTGAAATGATTAACCAAGGATCCTCTGAAGTCAGCATGATGTTTGGTGTAAAACAAGTAGATGAAAAAAGAGCTGTTCAAGCGTTATATGAAGAATTTTTTGCTGTGGTGACGGTATAATAGTAAAAGTAGTTCTTAATTCCTTTTTAATTAAGAACTACTTTTTTGTGTCTAGAGAAAAAATTAAATAGTCTGAAATTTAATTGTGTGCTATTATTATACTAACCAGTTAGTATCTTAAACATAAAGGAGACCTTTAACATGAAAGCGATTCAATTTAAAGAATATGGAAAACCTGACGTTTTACAGTTTGTCGAAGTACCATTACCAGAATTAAGGCCCAGAAATGTTCTGGTAAAGGTAAAAGCAGCGGGAGTGAACTTTGCGGATACAGCTCGCAGATATGGCCAATATTTAGCGAAAACTCCTCTGCCTTATGTTCCAGGAGCGGAAGTAGCAGGTGTCATCACAGAGGTTGCAGCAGATGTCACTGACTATAAGATTGGCGATAGGGTAGTCGCATTAACAGATGATGGGGGATATGCAGAGTACATCACACTACATGAATCCCAGTTGGTTAAGATACCAGAATCAGTAGATTTTAATCAGGCTGCTTCCATTTTAGGTCAGGGAATTTCGGCTTATTTCATCTTAAAATCTTCTGGCCAAATCCAAAAAGGTGACACCGTACTAGTGCATGCTGCAGCAGGTGGTGTTGGCACATTTGCTGTGCAATTAGCAAAGATTATGGGCGCAGGCAAGGTCATTGCCACAGCCAGCAGCAAGGAAAAGCTTGATCTTGCTTTTTCTCTTGGGGCAGATGTTGGAATTAATTACACTGGAGAAAATTGGCATAAGCAAGTTTTAGCGGCTACTGATGGCAAAGGGGTCGATGTTGCCCTTGAGATGGTTGGCGGAGACATTTTTAAAAATACTTTGAAATGCATGGCGGTAAATAGCAGACTTGTCATTTATGGCCGTGCTGGCGGGCTGGAAACGAAATTCGATCCAGCTATCCTCATGCAGCGAAATGTAAGTGTTGTTGGTTTCTGGCTTGTTCATTTCCTGAAAGATTCAAAAGCCTATAAAAATAGTGTAAGAGATTTATTGAATTATATTGACGAAGGAAAATTAAAATTAATTATAGGAAAAACCTTTGCTTTAGAAGAAGCGAAATTGGCACACGAGCTGTTAGAAGGCCGTCAAACAATCGGGAAACTTATTTTAAATCCTTAATAAGCCTCAGGGGAGGAATTGCGGTTGATTTTGAATGAACTGGAAACAAAAATAAATTTTCGTACATGCCCATTGTGCGAAGCGACTTGCGGCCTTGAAATTCATACGAGGGGACATGAGGTTGTCCATATTAAGGGGGATAAACAGGATCCGTTTAGTAAGGGCTATTTATGCCCAAAGGGATTCAGTGTCAAGGAACTTCACGCTGACCCTGACCGAATCCGAAAACCGATGGTTCGCCGTGGTTCTGATTGGCAGGAAGTTTCTTGGGAAGATGCCTTTTTAGAAGTTAGAAAAGGACTGCAATCGATTATTAAAGAGCATGGAAGGAACTCAGTCGCCGTATATTTAGGAAACCCTTCAGTTCATAATTTGGGGAGTATGTTATATGCGCCAACTTTTTTACGGTCATTAGGAAGCCGTAGTATTTATTCTGCCAGTACGCTTGATCAAATTCCGAAGCAGCTATCCTCTGAAATGATGTTTGGAAGTGATGCCAATCTTCCTATCCCTGATATCGATCATACAAATTACTTGTTGATGATTGGCGCTAATCCGCTTGCTTCAAATGGGAGCTTATTGACCGCGCCTAATATGAGAGGGCGGTTAAAGGCACTTCGGGAACGCGGCGGTAAGTTAGTAGTCATCGATCCTGTTCGTACCGTGACCGCCAAACAGGCGGATGAACATCATTTTATCCGACCTGGAACAGATGCTCTTTTCTTGTTTGCTTTGATTAATACGCTTTTTGAGAAAGATTTAGTATCACCAGGGAAACTGGTTCATCTTATTAACGGTTTAGATGAAATCAAATCCCTTTCCCTGGATTTTACACCAGAAATAGCAGCAGCTAAATGCGGTATTCCGGCAACTGAAATTCGGCGGATTGCCCGCGAACTTGCCGTTTCGTCAAAAGCCATTGTTTACGGAAGAATGGGCACCTGTACACAGCCCTTCGGAACGATAAACAGTTGGCTTGTAGATGTATTGAACGTTTTGACTGGAAATTTGGACCGTCAAGGGGGTGTGATGTTCCCCACTCCGGCAACTAGACGTACGTCCTCGAAAAAAGCCCGCTCAATCCGGTATAATCGTTATCAAAGCAGAATTAGCAGTATGCCAGAGGTCTTGGGGGAGCTTCCAGTGGCGTGTCTGGCGGAAGAAATGGAAACGGAAGGGCCTGGACAAATAAAAGGATTCATTTGCATGGCCGGAAATCCAGCCCTATCGGCACCAAATAGTAAGCGTCTCCAAGCGGCACTTGAGAAAGTGGATTTCATGGTCAGTATCGACTGTTACATGAATGAAACGTCAAGACTTGCAAATGTGCTGCTGCCAGTTCCTTCGCCATTAGAACATTCACATTATGATATTGCCTTTTATAATCTTGCTACAAGAAATATTGCAAATTATTCAAAGCCTGTTTTTGACCTGCCTTCAGAACAATTGGATGACTGGCAGATCCTTTTGTATTTAGCTGCAGCAGTCAGTGATCAAAATTTAGCTGGCGATCCTCTTAAGTTATTGGATGATTGTACCATTGGTGAACTGATCAACCATGAATTAAAAAATGAAAATTCGCCTATTTATGGCCGTGAAACACAGGAGATTTTTTCATTCCTAAAAGATAGAGAAGGGCCAGAGCGGTTACTTGATTTTTACCTCCGTGTTGGGCCGTACGGAGATCATTTTGGGGAAAATCCGGATGGCCTAAGCTTGTCGGTACTTGAGGTAAATCCGCATGGAATGGACTTTGGCGCAATGAAGCCTAGAATACCCGAAATTCTGCAAACTCCATCTGGGAAAATTGAATTGGCACCGTCTATTTTAGTGGAGGATGTTAAACGCTTAAAACAGTCGCTTAAGTCTGAATCGAATCATCTCGTTTTAGTCGGCAGGCGGGATTTACGAAGCAATAACTCCTGGCTTCACAATTTGCCTGTATTGGTTAAAGGAGAAGACCGTTGTACGCTTTGGATTCATTCTAGTGATGCAAATCGTTTTGGCATAGGTAAGGGAGAAAGGGCATTACTCAAATCTAGAACTGGTAAAATTGAAGTGCCTGTCGAAGTCACCGACGATATCATGCCAGGTACGGTAAGTCTGCCGCATGGCTGGGGGCATAGTCTTACCGGTACACGACTTGGGGTCGCAAGTGAGCATCCAGGTGTGAATGTCAATTTATTAACGGATGAACAAGTTTTCGATCATATATCAGGAAATGCGGTACTTAATGGTGTACCAGTATCCATTGAAAAGATTGGGTAATAATACCGTTTCAAATAAAAGAGGCTCGGAGCAAGAGCCTCTTTTATCCCTTATTTAATTTAATTTTCGTCCGAATCCCCGACCAGATTGCGATAGCAAGACCGCCTGCCGTATCCGCAATTAAATCAGTCATCGTATCTTTGTTGCCTCCCCCCTGTAAGGTCATGTCAAAAAATTGATCAGAGCTAAATTCATATATCTCCCATAAAACACCACCTAATGCAGCAAACGATAAAGTGAATAAAAAGACAAACCATGGCGATATTTCATCCCCTGCATTCCGATGGATCAATCTTTCATATAAGGCAATCCCTGAAAAGGCAAGAATCGCTCCGCTGACAACATGCATAAAAGTGTCCCACCAGCCAAGCCCATACCAGCCCCGAATCGAACCTAAATATTGTGAGCCGATTAAAAAAATTAAATAGGAGATGACGATTGGCAAGTTAAATTGCAGCTTTGTAAAAAGTGCCAGCAGAAGGGGTACGGCTCCGCAAACAACACCGCCTATGGCCACAGTTGATTTGAAGGATGCGCCATTTTGATAATAATAAAATGCTAAAATGGCCATGAAAACTACATACAATCCACTTAAAAGAATAACGAGCTTCCGATTCATTCAGGAGACCCCCAGTTTTAAACTTTTTGTTTTCTAACACCCGAGTAAATAGCGATTAGGAGACCACCGCCAAAGCCACTCAATAAATCATACATTGTGTCTGTATTGCCGCCCCGCTGCATCGTATGGGTAAAAGTTAAGTCCCCAAGAAATTCATAAATCTCCCATAGCACACTTGAAAAAACTGCAAGTGAGAGAACGAAAAGAAAAAGGATGGCAGCCGAAACGCCGCTGCGGACATTCTCTGGTATTAACCGTTTATAAAGGGCGATCCCAACAACCCCAATAAAAATGGCTTTAGAAAAATGAAGAGTAGAATCCCACCATTTGTAGTGTAAATAAAAGTTTGAGATCGATCCCAGAAATAAGGAACAAAATAAAAAAATAAAATAGCTGATAATAATAGGGATATTAAAGGGGTTATTTTTCATACGTAATAGAACGAGTGGTAAGGCGCTGGCCAAAATTCCCCCCAGTGCAACCTGCCATCGGGAGGAATCCCCCTTCAAAAGGTAATAGATGAATAAGGCAGTCATAAAAATGATAAATGCCGAACTTAAAATGATAATTAATTTTCTCACATGATTTCATCCTATTCTAATGAATTCCTTAAAATTATGTCCAAACTTAAGAAAATAAGTCTAAAATAGTGATTTTAGACTTTTGTTGTAAAGAGTAAATGTATAAAATAAGAAAGGAAATTCTTTTAGACGAAACTTGGCGGTGTTTTTATGCAAAGGGCAAAAATCCCAACATATGAGCGGATTGCAATTGATTTAGCAAATAGAATTTATGATGGTGAATTTAAAGTCGGAGAAAAAATTCACGGAAGGTCGACATTGGCTAGTGAATATAAAGTTTCTCCGGAAACTGTCAGACGTGCGATTAAGATATTAGAGGATGTCGATATTGTTCAGTCGGCTATGGGCAGCGGAATTGTTATCGCATCTAAAGAGAATGCAATCAAATATATTCATCGATTTTCCAATTTAGCAAGCATTAAAGATTTAGAAAAAGAGATGAATAGTATAATCGCGGAAAAAGATGCGCTTGATGAGTTGATGCTGGATACTCTTAGAAAAATAATGGATTACTCAGGAAAGCTTCGTCATACAAATCCATTGGCCCCAATAGAGGTAGAGGTTTTTCCAGACTGCAGCCATATAGGTAAAACGATTTCCGAAGTGAAGTTTTGGCAAAATACCGGCGGTACCGTCATCGGAATGAAAAGAAACGGGGAAATGATCATCTCCCCAGGGCCATATGCGTTAATTTTAGAAGGAGATGTGCTCCTAGTAATAGGTGATGATAAAACCTATGACAGGGTATTGCATTTTTTAAAGGAATAACTGTGTAAAAGGACAGTGATGATTTTTAACACTGTTGAT
>NZ_JBITPF010000071.1:0-78240 GCF_050468025.1 Neobacillus sp. NRS-1170
ACCCCGCAGGCGCTTAAGCGGCGAGGAAGCTCCCCGGACCGCCCGCGAACCGCTCGCGCCTGGAGCGCAAATCAACAACCAACTTTAATAGAACTAAAGGAATAAAACAAGCCAGCTTCCTCGGAAACTGGCTTGTTGAGTTTTATTTAATTAATCCTTCATTTTCCAAAAACTCTTTTGCTACTTTTGCTGGAGACTGTTTTAGACTATCAACCTTATAGTTAAGTTGACGCATTTTGTCATCAGTTATTTTACCCGAAAGCGAATTGATAGCTTTTTTCAATTCAGGATGTTCTTTTAATGTTTCTTGCTTAATAATTGGCACCGCATAGTAAGGCGGGAAGAATTTTTTATCATCCTTTAATACTTTCAAGTGAAAGGCCTCAAGTAAACCATCAGTGGAAAATGCATCAATAACATCACTTTTATGATTATCTAAGGCTGTATAGCGCAGACCCCCGTCAACAGCTTTCACATCTTTAAAATTCATATTATATTTTTGAGAAAGTCCAATCAAACCATCATCACGATTTGGAAATTCAAGTGTAGGACCTAATATTAAGCCATTGCTGACTTTCGCTAAATCAGAAATCGTATTTAAGCCATACTGTTTAGCGGTGTCTTGGCGAACGGCCAATGCGTAAGTGTTATTAAATCCGAGCGGCTTTAATTGTTCAATCCCATATTTTTTAATAAATTCTTTTTGGACAATATTATAGACCTGCTCAGGATCATTTTTGGGCGGCTGCTTTAAAATATTAACCAACCCGGTTCCGGTATATTCGACATATACATCGACGTCACCTTTATTCAGGGCGCTAAAGGCTACCTGAGAGCCCCCTAAATTAAGCTTTCTTTCTACTTTAAGATCCGTCTTGTCTTCAATTAAATCAGCCAGCATATTTCCTAAAATTAATTGTTCACTAAAATTTTTCGAGCCGATGACAATTTTATCCTCAGCATTGGCCTTTGCATAAATTGAAAAGGCTCCGGCAGTAACAAGCAGAACGGAAGCAATACCAATCGCCCATCGTTTTGTCTGCTTACCTGAAGACTTTGAGGACCGTTTCTTGCTAGTATACGAAAGTGCAGATTCCATTTTACCCACAAGAAAGTCAATCAGAAGGGCCAGAATACACGCAGGGATGGCTCCTGCTAAAATCATGTTATTATCAACGGTTTGCACCCCTGAAAAAACGAGGTAACCAAGACCGCCCGCGCCGACGAAAGCAGCGATGGTCATTAATCCAACAGCGGTTACCGCTGAAATTCTGATTCCCGCCATAATCATCGGGAAGGCAAGTGGCAATTGCACTTTTCTCATTGTTTGACCTTTGGTCAGACCGATGCCTTTGGCGGCTTCCAGAATATCCCTATCAATATTTGTTAAGCCTGTATAAGTGTTTTTTACAATTGGAAGCAGTGAATAAAGAACGACCATGATAATTGCGGGCGTGCTTCCGATACCAATAAAAGGAATCAAGAATCCGAGTAAAGCCAAGCTTGGTACAGCTTGAATAACATTTGTCGTCCCAATAACCGGCTTAGAAAGCTTTGGTTCTCTGGAAATAAGAATTCCAAGCGGAATACCTACAACAATCGCGATTAATACGGAAACAATACTTAAATAAAGATGCTGTCCTAGTAAACTGAAAATCTGCTGATAATTAGACGAAAAATAATTCCAAAAGTTACTCATTAAAACGACACCTCCAAATCAATTAGTTGGCTGCTTAATGCTGATAAAATGCTGCTTCTTGTGATTAATCCAGTTAATTGTTTAGCACTATTTACGACAGGCAAATAGCCAATTTTATGCTCATTCATGGTTGCTAATACAGAAATTAAATTTGCATCATGGGAAACAGAAAGAATATTTTGTTCCATAATCATTTCAATTGAGGTGTTTCGGTTAAGGAGTTGAATGCCTTTTAAAGTCACAAGTCCTTTTAGGACATTATTTTTGTCGGTAACCATTAAACTGTCTACCTTATTGTCCTTCATAATCTCAATCGCCTGTAAGACGTTCCTCATCGCCGTAATTTTTACAGGATTCTGAATCATAATATCCTCGGCCAGTAATAATTCCGGATTATTCCATACACGTCTTTTCCCAATAAATCCCTCAACAAATTCATTTGCAGGATTTTTTAAGATATTTTCAGGTGTATCGTATTGAAGAATATCCCCATCTTTTAATATACAAATCTTATCTGCTATTTTAATAGCTTCATCCATATCATGTGTAACAAAAATGATTGTCTTATTCCATTCCTTTTGCATTTGGAATAATTCATCCTGAAGGGAACTTCTTGTAACGGGATCTAATGCACTGAAGGGTTCATCCATTAAGATGATATCGGAGTTTGTGGAGAAGGCCCTGGCTACGCCTATCCTTTGCTGCTGGCCGCCGCTTAATTCTTTGGGATAGCGGTGTAGATATTCCTTAGAATCTAAACCTACCATTTCCAGCAATTCTAAAGTCTTTTTTTCAATCGACGCCGGACCTTCGCCCTTCAGTTTAGGAATCAATTCCAGGTTTTCTTTAATTGACATGTGAGGAAACAATCCCGTGTTTTGAATGACATATCCAATATTTCTCCGTAAGTCAATCGGATTCATCTTTGAGATATCTGTCCCGTTGACAAAAATCTGTCCCGATGTGGGCTGAATCAGCTTATTAATCATTTTAAGCAAAGTTGTTTTACCGCATCCGCTTGGTCCAATAAAAACGACCAACTGACCTGCTTCAATGTCTAATGAAAAAGTGTTAATAATGGTCTTTGTTCGATATTTCTTAACAATATCTTTAAACTGTATCAATTTCATTCCCCCTTATTTTTTGAAACGTTACCGGTAATGTGACAACCTGATGATAACACATAAGTTGTCACTTTGTCGAGTTCAAGAAAAATTGAAGTGTTGGAACAATCTTTCCAAAAGATAGATATTGCCAGCTATTTTTATGTTAAATTAGAAAAAAGTGTTAAAATATAGATAATAAAAAATTTTCAAAAAAATAGGAGAATGCGAAGTGAGCTTTGTTCGAGATAAATTTAGTTCGAAGTTTTTCTTTTTCCTCGTTTTCGCTTTTCTGTTGATTCATGTACCGATAATCGGTAATTATGTAAAAATTATAAATACCCTTATCCATGAATCCGGCCATGCTTTTTTTGCCCTTTTTGGAGGCCATGTCGAAAGAATATCTTTGTTTATGAATTCAGAGGGTGCAACCTATAGTAATCAGTCAACCTGGATTGGCAGTTTTTTTACCAGTCTTGCCGGCTACACATTTGCTTCTTTTATGGCGTTCCTTTCGTTTTTGCTAATTGGAAAGAAACAGCAAATACTTTTGATTGATATTTTGTTAGCTTTTATATTTTTAAATCTGATATTCTGGGTTCGTAATCCATATGGGATATTTTGGCTTTGCTCATTTGCAGCAGCATTTCTGTTTTTGCTTATTAAGGGTGGCCAGGGATTCAGAGATCATTTATTACTTTTAATCGCCTCTGTTTTGTTGGTCGACTCTGTACAAAGTTCATATGAAATCTTAATTATTAGTTTCGTACAGCCTCATGCGGCAGGGGACGCGGAGAATCTTGCACAATTGACGCATATAATATCAGCACCAATCTGGGGGAGTTTCTTCTTCCTGCAAGCAATTTGGTTCTCTTATTATGGGTTGAAAAGAGGGTATTATAAAATCCAAAATTAGTAGAGGGGATGGTTAAATGAATGTATTCGACGCAATTCAAACGCGACGTAACATAAAGAAATTCAAACCTGATGCAGTAAAGGAAGAATTGATTTTCTCATGGCTGCAGGCAGCGGCCATGGCGCCAAATCATCGGATGACGGAACCATGGCAGATTCATATTATTGGAACGGAGACAAGAGCACAATTAAATCATAAAACGGATTTTGGAAATGCTCCTTTTCTTATGGCAGTATTATCGAAACAAGGAGCAACAAAAATAGAAACTGATGAAAATGCAATGGCTACCGCTTGTTTTGTACAAAATTTTAACTTGGCAGCCTGGGCAGAGGGAGTAGGAACATTTTGGTCCTCGATTGGCGCGAAAGGGAAAAATCGAGAAAAGTTAGCTATTCCTGGAAATTATGATTTTATAGGTGTTCTCGCTGTTGGCTATCCAGAGGAAATACCAGAACCAAAGCCAAGGACACCGATTCAGAATAAAATAAAGATCCTGCCATAGAAAAAGCCAACTATTTTCCGGTTGGCTTTTTTCTAATTACATTAATTCAAGTGTATATTGACAAGTTTTAATTGACTCCGCATATTCTAAGGTAAGATTATCTATAATTTTTTGGACAGGGAGAATTTCTTTAATTTCATCTACTCGTGCACCTGCAAAAACTAGTCCGTTTTCAACGTCACCATTTACTGAAGTAAGTAAAGAATCAAGTGTACAAAAGCGGTAGGAGCAATTTTTTAAGCAATCAAGGCATTTAGCGATTTTTAATTTATCTGGACCGCTAATTAGGGTTGTAAAGTTATTTTTTATCGCTCTTCCTTGCAAGCCGACAGTGGTTTTAACCAAAACCAAATCATCTTTTTTAGCATTAACGTATTTTTGTTTAAAAGCTAAAGGTGCATCACATTCTTCACTGGCAACAAATCGAGTCCCCATTTGCACACCTGAGGCGCCCATTGAAAGTGCTTTTGCAATATCACAGCCAGTCATAATTCCTCCTGCTGCTATCACTGGTATCGAGACCGCTTCGATTACCTCTGGAAGAATATCAAACATAGGACGATCGGTTCCTAGATGTCCTCCTGCTTCAAACCCCTCAACCACAACAGCTGCTGCACCCAGACGCTCAGAAATCCTTGCCAATTTTGCAGAAGAAACAATTGAAATAACTGGAATTCCAGCTTGCTTGCCCCATGTGTACATATCTCTAGATATGCCTGCTCCAGAAATAATAAAATCAACTTTCTCTTCAAGGGCTGCTTTCATTTTTTCAGCAAAATCATTCATAGCAAATAAAACATTTACACCAATATATCCGGTATTCTTAATAAGATTCCTCGCTTGTTTTATATGCGAACGTAATTCCTCAACTGAAATTCCTGTCCCAGAAATAATACCAACCCCGCCAGCATTTACGACTGCTGAAGCCAGTTTGCTTAAAGAGATACCAACACCCATCCCGCCTTGGAGGACTGGTACCTTTGGCATTATATGACCTATTTTAAGTTGTGGGAAATTCAATTCATAACCTCATTTCAAATGGAATTGTGTGAAACTTCTCAAGTATCGTATCATTATAAATTAGAAAAGGATGTGATTTTTTTAACTGGTCATAAAATCAGGTTATATCAATTGCTCACCGTATAAGAACATAAATCCAATACCAAACTATAGGTTATGGAAAAAATAATTGGTGGTGGAAGAATTGGTAAAACTTTTTACTGATATTGATTTAGATGGTCTTGGCTGCGGGGTGATTGCAAAAATAGCATTTGGGGATCAGGCTGATGTATCCTATTGTTCCTATCGAATTTTAAATCAGAGAGTGGATGGATTTATCTCAAATCGTGAGAATGATAAAGAGGAAATGTATATAACCGATCTAGCGGTAAACATCGAGGTAGAAAAAAAATTGGCAGATCGCTTTAAGCTGGGAAGGCATATTCAAATGATTGACCACCATGTAACCGCAATGCATTTTAATGAATATTCATGGGCATGTGTTAAGGCGGAATATGATACGGGGAAAAAGACCTGTGCAACCTCATTATTTTATGATTTCCTCGTTGAACGTGGAAAGCTAGAACGAAATAAGGCATTAGAGGAATTTATCGACTTGGTCCGCCAGTATGATACGTGGGAATGGGATGAAAATGATAATATCAAAGCAAAACGATTAAATGATTTATTCTACATAAGGAACCGTGAGCAGTTTGAAGAAGAAATGCTAAAAAGGTTAACGGAAAACAAGGATACATTTGACTTAACTGAAACAGAAAATATGCTTCTTGATATCGAAGAGCAGAAGATTAACCGATACATTCAATCCAAGAGCAGACAAATGGTCCAAACATTTGTTGATGATTATTGTGTCGGAATTGTCCATGCGGAGCAATATTTATCTGAGTTGGGAAATGCGTTAAATAATCTATATCCGTATTTTGATATGATTGCTTTATTGAATGTCGGCGGAAAGAAAATGGGATTTCGAACTATTCACGATGAAGTGAATGTAGCCGAATTTGCACAAAAATATGGCGGCGGTGGCCATCCGAAAGCCTCTGGTGCTGATTTGACAGGCGAAGCATTTGAAACGTTTATTGTGAAGGTTTTTGAATTTTCTCCCCCTAAACCAGATGCTGATCGAAATGAATTTAATGTGAAAGAAGCCTCCTATGGCAGCAGTTATCAGAACCATAAAGGAGAAATCAGTTTTATTTTGCCGGAGGGAAATAGCAGGTATATAATATACCATAATGGAGAGAAACTAAATCAATCATTCTTTTCTTATGAAGAGGCTGAACGATCTTTAAAAAGAAACCACGCCTCTTGGCTCCGCTATGACAAAGAATTTCTTCCGATACTGGCAAGAAATCTTCAAATTCCAATCGAAGAATTAAAAGTGAAATATCCTGAAATAGTCAGTAACAGAATTGTGGACATTGTAAACATATAAAAAGAGCTTGGGCAGCCAAGCTCTTTTTTATATTCATTTGACAATTTCAGATACAATTTCATAGGACCGCAGGCGGGCTTGGTGATCAAATATTTGCGAATTGATAATCATTTCATCTGCCTGGGTTTCATCCAAAAAGGCTTGCAGTTTCTCCTTAACCGTTTTCGGTGAGCCGACAATAGAGGTACTTAATCGACCAGCTAATAATGACTTTTCATAATCACTGCAAAGCGCATTGATATTTTCGACAGGCGGCTGAAGCTTCCCAGGGTTATTTCGGATGAGGGCTAGGAATTGCTGCTGCATCGACGTTGAAAGCCAGTTAGCTTCTTCATCTGTTTCCGCAGCAATCACATTCACTCCCACCATGGCATAAGGCTCCTCGAGTACATCAGATGGTTTAAATTTGCTGCGGTAAAGTGCAAGAGCAGGCTTCGTGTATTCAGGAGAAAAATGACTAGCAAAGGAAAAAGGCAATCCTATTTGTCCTGCTAATTGAGCACTAAAACCACTTGAACCTAACAACCAAATTGGAACATCCAATCCTTCTCCAGGAATGGCCTTGACATAATTTTTCCCAGATCGATTAAAGTAGGCACGGAGTTCTCCCAGCTGCTCTGGGAAGTCATTGCCATCGCTTCGCCGGTCTCGCCTTAATGCATGGGCAGTCAGTTGGTCTGTTCCAGGTGCACGGCCTAGACCAAGGTCAATTCGGCCTGGAAAGAGAGATTCGAGCGTTCCAAATTGCTCGGCAATGATAAGTGGTGAATGATTGGGAAGCATAATCCCGCCAGAACCAACGCGGATGGAGGTAGTCCCTGCTGCGACATGACCAATAACCACAGATGTGGCAGAACTTGCAATACCTGGCATATTATGATGCTCTGCAAGCCAATACCGGTTATAGCCCCATTTTTCAACATGACGGGCAAGGTCTAAAGTGTTCCTTAATGAATCAGCAGGAGTTCCCCCTTCAATGATGGGAGAAAGATCAAGGACTGAATATGGGATATCACTTAGACGTTTGCTGCTTTTTTCTTGATTCATATTGTCAGCCTCTTTCATAAAAACTTTAATCGGTTTTCTAAAGAAATTTTAACAGTTACTTAATCCCCTTCAAAATGAAATGCTTGCCCCCAGTTATTTAAGGCTTAATTAAGAATGGAGTGGTAATTTAATCGTGGGTATATTTGATTATTATTTCAAAATTGTAATTCCGATGAAACATTATGTAAATCCACTAACATATTCCCGTAATGGTTTTGATGTATCATGGATGAAAAGAGCGTTTTGGAAAATTTTAATATACCTTTTTGATTGAATTAAACTATGGGGTGATAAAATGGGTTCAACTTCAAAAAGGAGTAAATATTTCGATAATGCCAAATTTATATTAATTTTTCTCGTTGTTTTTGGGCATCTCATAAGTCCTTTAAAGGAACACGATGGGCTCCTTTTTACCTTATATTCCGTGATTTTTTTATTTCATATGCCAGCATTTATCTTAATCTCTGGATACTTCGCAAAAGGTTATAAAAAACCGGGATACTTGAAAAAGTCTGTTAAAAAAATTTTAATTCCTTATTTAATTTTTCAATCCATTTATTCTGTTTATTATTATCTAAATAGACAGGAAGACAAATTGAATTTTGATTTACTCCATCCGCATTGGTCGCTGTGGTTTTTAATGAGTTTGTTTTGCTGGAATATGATGTTATATATCTTTGCAGAACTTAAATGGAAGGGTCTTGTGATTGCTATCGCTATTGGGATTGGGATAGGTTATGTTGATCATATTGGAAGTTTCTTAAGTTTATCGAGGACATTTGTATTTTTTCCATATTTTTTATTGGGGTATTTATTAAACGGGAACCAGTTAAGAAGGGTTATCAGAGCAAAGTACTCACTTCCATTTGGGATATTAATCTTATCTGTAACACTTTTATTGGTTGGATTTGGCTTCCCAAAGGATGCAGTTCCCTGGCTTTTAGGTGATACATCTTATGCAAACATGGGAGGAAAAGAGGTATCAGATGGGTTATTGCGTGGTCTCCAATATGGCGTAACATTCATAGTAATGTTTGGATTTTTAGCTCTCATACCGTCCACCCAGTTTAAATTAACGAAAATCGGAGAAAGAACCTTATATATCTATTTATTTCACGGTTTTATTATTAAATCCTTTCAAACGTTCATACCGGATGAGCGGATACATTCCATATCAGGAAATTATCTATTACTTTTCATCATTTCTTTCTTGATATGTAAAGTTCTTGGTAGTTATTTTATGAAAAAATATACTCAACCGCTAGTTGAATTTAAAGTCTGATAGCCGAATGTGTTGGTCGCATTCGGCTGATTTTTTGTCCATTCATAACCCCAATAATGAACTAACAAAGTTTTTCTTTTTTCTTTTGACTTTTCCGTTGTCCAGGACGAGTGGTTTTTCCATTTGAGGAGATTTTTTCATTTCTTTTATTTCTGTTTGAAGGACTTCTACCTGTTGTGTTAAATTTTTTATTTGTTGCTGCAGTTCTTCAATTTCTCGGCGATGCTGAAGAAGCTGGTAGGAAGCAACCGAATCTGCTTTTGCATGAAGACCAATTTCAAGTTTATTTACTTTTTCAATCAGCTTTTCAATTGTTTCATTCTTCTCCTCAGATTTCACTATTCCTATTCGAGTTATCTTTTTCTCTTTTACAGGAGCAATTTCTTGAATAAGTGTACCGCTTTGAAGCTTTTCATGAATTTCTTTTAATACCTCAATGTCCTGGTTGTTAAAATGATAGTGCCCTCGTTCATTTCGTTCCATCGGCAGGTCGAGCTGTTTTACCCAGCGCTGAATCGTACTAGTAGACACTCCTAATAATTTAGCTGCCTCGCTTGTATTCATATCGAATCCCTCCAAAGTTAAAATTCTCGTAAACTCCGAACGACGAAATGATTAACAAACTATTAACCCCAGAATTTCCACCATTTCTTTTCCTTTGCTGCTGCTACATCTCTAAAGCTTGTCAACATTTGTTGAAATGCTAATTCTCTTTGAGTAATTTCTTGACGGTATTGATTTCGTTCTTCGATAAAAAATTCACGGTCTATTGAAATGGCTTCAGTTAGATTTGAGATTTCGTTATTGGTTACATCAACATAGTGAGACAATTCTTCAGTGGTTTCGGAAAGTTGCTTTGAAAGGGTGAAAATTTCTTCTGTTGTTTCCATTGAAACGTTTGCAATATTATTAGAAAGGTATTGCAATGATTCAAGCGTATGTTCAGAAGCTTTTTCGATTGATTCTGAAAGCTGTTGTATATCAGCTTGTGTGTTGGCTGATGATTTATAGATGGAATCGGAGATTGATTTGACGGTAGTTAACGTCCCATTTTTAATTTCTTTTTTTACTTCCTCTAAAACCTCTTTACGGACGACACTACGGATTTCTTCTTTTACTTCATGTAAAAAATTTTGCGTATAGGTATCCATGGCTTCAAAAAAAAGATTGGCATTATTTAATGGATACTCCTCCACAACCGATGGTGTTATCGGTTCTGAAATGACTTCTACAGAGACGACAGATGGTTCTAAATCAGCATCAGCAACATTTTCAGACTCTGGTTTTGGTTGGAGTGATTTGCGTATAAGATCTTTACTTGCCTTTTTTTCTTGCATACTCTTAATATCGAGAAGCAGGTTTATCTCCCGTTCCCCATAAATTCTTGCCCCTTGTTTTGTCCGGGGAATATCGAGTAACTCATTAAATTCTTTTTCCCACTGACGTAAGGTTCCAGGCGTGATATTTATTTCTTTTGCTGCTTCTTTTAAGGTATAGGTTTTCATTTACCAATCATTCCTCTCTAAAAAAAATCTAGGAAATAATCATCGTTATGATAGTAATTCACCATTAAGTATCCTATTTTCCTGCTTTATGACAAAAGCTATCAAAACAAGACTTAATGCAAGAAATAACAACATTTTACTGCAAATTGAGCGCAGTTCTTTTTTGGAAATGAGTAAGTTGAAATAGATGAGTGTAAACTAAAACATGAACAATTTACGAGGGGGAATAAGCCTTCATGGTTGCGGTTATCTATTCAATTCTTTGGATTATTGCTGCCATTAAGTTGGGGGATTGGAGAAATTGGAAACTGTACTACCCAACAATGCTTTTCGCTTCTGTTGGCAATATGTTGTATGAAATTGTTTGCTCAGAGTACCCCATGTGGGCAATGGAAAAAAACGGTTTGCCAAATCATACAATTCCTATTTTACTTTTATGTATTATTGGAATGCCGCTTTCAACCTTTGTTTATTTATCCAATTTTCCCAATACTTTATCAAACGGCAGGAAATTTTTTTATCTTACATTATTTGTATTTATTTTTGTTGTGCTTGAATATATATCTGTTCAACTAGGCTCCATAACTTATCATAATGGATGGAACTTATTATGGTCTATTTTGTTTAATTTCGTTATGTTTTCAATCCTTATCATTCACTATAGGAAACCTATTAAAGCACTTTTTCTGTCATCAATCTTTGTAGTGATGTTGGCGATTATTTTTGATGTGGACTTCGGCAATATGAAATAGAATTAGCAAAAATTTTATCTTTGAAAATATTTATTTTGTGGTATAGTTAGAAACGGAAATATATAATAATCCGCAGGCAGATGCGGTAGAGGTTCTAGCACCCCTCTCAAAAAAAACTAAGAGGAACAGTACTGCTTCTTAGTGGTGCTGTTTTTCTATTTTAAGGAGACTGAGTAAAAATGAAAAACAGTAAAGCATTAGTAGTCTTTAGTGGCGGTCAGGATAGTACAACATGTCTATTCTGGGCCTTGGAACAATTTAAAGAAGTGGAAGTTGTCACTTTTAACTATAATCAGCGTCACAGCCTAGAAATTGAATGTGCCAAAAATATTGCAAATGAACTTGGTGTCAGGCACCATATTTTAGACATGGAACTACTAAATCAGTTAGCGCCAAGTGCGTTAACGCGGGATGATATTGAAGTGAAGGATGGCGAAGAGGGCGGGCTGCCATCATCCTTCGTACCTGGAAGAAATTTAGTCTTTTTAACGTTTGCAGGAATCTTAGCGAGTCAGATCGGCGCCAAGCATATTGTAACAGGTGTTTGTGAGACAGACTTTAGCGGCTATCCCGACTGCCGTGATATTTTTGTGAAATCCTTAAACGTTACCCTTAATTTATCGATGGATTCTCAATTTGTCATCCACACACCACTTATGTGGATTAACAAAACCGAAACTTGGGAATTAGCCGATAAATTAGGAGCTTTAGATTTTGTCAGGGAAAAAACGTTAACTTGTTACAATGGCATTATTGCCGATGGCTGCGGAGAATGTCCTGCCTGTAAGTTACGACAAAACGGATTAGATGAATATTTGAAAATTCGAAAGGAGTTTTAACAGCCATGTATGGTTTTCGAATTGTTGATAAACTCCAAAAGATGGATGTAGATATCCAAAAAGAACAGCTAAGGTATCATAAAAAGCGTGTAATGGTTAGTAAAGAATTCACCTTCGATGCTGCCCATCACCTGCACAACTATGAAGGAAAATGTAAGAACTTACATGGACATACCTATAAAGTGATATTTGGATTGAGCGGTTTTGTCGATGAGCGTGGATTGATGATGGACTTTGGCGATATTAAAGATATTTGGAAAAATGAAATTGAAATCTTCCTCGATCATCGGTATTTAAATGAAACTCTTCCGCCGATGAATACAACAGCTGAAAATATGGTAGTTTGGATTTATGAAAAAATGGCTGAAGCACTTAGCCAAGATGAAAGACAGAAACAGTACCACGGTGTTAGAGTGGAAATTGTCCGTTTATTTGAAACACCGACTAGTTATGCGGAAGCCAGAAGGGAGTGGATGGAAGTTGAGTAAATTGCCTGTAATGGAAATTTTCGGCCCAACCATCCAAGGCGAGGGCATGGTTATCGGTCAGAAAACGATGTTTGTGAGAACGGCGGGTTGTGATTATTCCTGCAGCTGGTGTGATTCATCTTTTACATGGGATGGAACAGGTAAAAATGACATCAATATGATGACAGCAGATGAAATTTGGGAAGAGCTTAAAAGACTTGGGGGAAATGGTTTTTCGTTTGTAACAATCTCTGGCGGAAACCCTGCTCTATTAAAAAATTTAGATACTTTAATAGAACTATTTAAAGAAAATAATATAAAAATAGGTTTAGAAACGCAGGGCAGCAGATGGCAGGATTGGTTCGTAGATATTGATGAATTAACAATTTCACCAAAGCCGCCTAGTTCAAAAATGGAAACCGATTTCTCTATTCTTGATACTATTATAAACCGTCTTGAAGGGAACGATCCCTCGAAACATGTTAGCGTAAAGGTTGTTATTTTTGATAACGAGGATTATGAATATGCAAAAAAAGTATATCAGCGCTATCCTAATGTGCCTTTCTTTTTGCAGGTAGGAAATGATGATTTAACGACAATGGATAATCTTTCGTTAGTAAGTCAATTATTGAGTAAGTATGAGTGGCTTATAAATAAGGTGATGGATGATAATGATTTTACAAATGTAAAAGTCCTTCCGCAATTGCATACTTATATTTGGGGCAATAAAAGAGGGGTTTAAATCGAAATATTGGGGAAAACTATGCGGGAGTCGTTTATAGGTTATAAAGAGAGGGAATTTATGAAAAAGCTGCTATTTTTCCTGTGTCTTTTCGTAATTGGACTTCCCGGTGTAGTTTTCGCTCAGCAAAAGGTACCCATTCTTATCTATCATTCAATTGATGAATTTACAGGACATGGTTCTAAAGAGCTATATGTTACTCCGGAAAATTTTGAAAAACAAATGATCTATTTGAGAGATCATGGCTATACCTTGTTGACCTTTGAGCGCTGGCAAGATATTCAAAAAGTGAAAAAGCCAATTTTTATTACCTTTGATGATGGATATAAAAATAATTTGAACGCCTTTGCCATTTTTCAAAAAGTGAAAACGGATCATTTCAAGCCTGCTGGAACTATTTTTGTGATATCAGATTTTATTGGCCGTTCCAATCGATTATCGCAGTCAGACTTAAAGATGATGGCGAATTCTGGCATGATTTCTATCCAATCTCATACGGCAACCCATCCGGATTTAACCAATGCGGATAATTTGACCTATGAACTTAAGGAATCGAAAGAAAAATTACAGAGGATTACGGGTAAACAAGTCAATGCTTTGGCCTACCCCTATGGAAATACAGATGAACATGTTGTAAACGAAACAAAAAAGTACTATTCCTACGGACTTACTACTACCCCTGGTCCATATACAAAAACCGGAATTAAAAATGAGCTTTATCTCTTGCCAAGAAGTTACGTCAAATATTCAACATTACTTGAAGATTTTGCACAAATAGTAAAATGATATATAAAGATAGGCGATTACTTTTTAGAAGGTAATCGTCTTTTTTTGTTGTTTAAATAATATGCTCTTTTTAGGGGGGAATGGGGATGAATTCTGCGATTAGTATATGGCAAGAGCATTTATTTTGGCTGGAAATTCTCCAGGATCATGCAATATTTGTTCGGGATCACTTGTCAATAGAAGAAAAGGAGGCAATTTCCATCGCTGAAAGGTTTAAAGAATCATTCGGTGCCTTGCTTAATAGCCTGCAGCAATTAAATCCAGACCTAAGTGCTTCCGCAAGTGAACAAATTGCCTTTTCTGAACAAGCTTATTCTGTTTCATTTGAGTACTATCGATTTGAGGGTCATTTACAAAATCTAAGGATCAAAAATGAAATAAATTTGAACTTATCGCCAACCTATTTAAATGGAACACTCAATGAAAACCAGGAGTACTTAAGGATTCTTTCATATTTTGTCAATGGACAACAACCTGTTCCATTAAGACTCGATCAATTGCTGGATTTATGGCTGGAGGATCAGCTCGGTCACATTATTTTATTAAAGAATATCGTTGATCCGATTGAATTGGCCGTAGATAAGCAGACTGATGTGTATGCCCAAAGGTTCCAGATGTATATTCTGCAAAATCATCATGTAAAGGGATTCCTTCGATTTATGGAGCAGGGGTTTCCGCGACAAAAAGAGCTTGCCTTAGAGGTTGGAAGAACCGTTATTGAAATGAATTTGTACATCAGGTCGATTATGGAAAAATATAAAGGTAATCGGATATTAAATAAAACAACTTTAAGGTTTATAGAGCATCACTTTCCGGAAACCTGTTATTTTATAAAAAGATTAGCGGAATTTGCTCCGGAACTTCTTTCAGAAAGTATGCATTGTTCCTTACGAAAGCCATCTTTTGGCTAAGGAGAGGAACTGGGAATCTAAAGCTGCTCAGTTCTTACTTTTTTAATATGAAAAATTTAGATAATGACAAAGCATTGTAATCTGTCCGAAACTTCCGTGTAAACTATCACAGCTATAATAGAACAAAGACTCTTATATGGCGGGTGTTTATATGGAAGAAACAATGGTAAAATCTTATTTGCAGAAATCACTAGAAGAGTGGAGGGATGATATTTCACTCGTTCTTGATGAAATTGCGTCAGAATATGATGAAGTGGCACAGGAATTAAAGGTTTATTCCTATAAATATGGGATTACCAAACAGGTAATTCAATCGACAGTAAATGAAGAAATAATTGAAAAAATTCGCCAAATGTATCACAAGCCGTTTGAAGAAAGCTATAATCAGCTGAAGGAGTACATAAAGGATCTTGAGGAAAAGCGAAGAGTGTTTCAAATGTTTATTCAAAAAATTGAAGAAGTGACAAAGAAAGAATCAGCGAAGATTACTACTTATTAACAATCGTAGGAGGCACCGTTTAACGGATGCTTCCTTTTTGTTTGGCGTGAACCACTCCAAAAGGGATTTGCATATATTAAATAGCAGGATGGAATAGCGAGGTGTCAATACATGATAACGGCAAAAATTGGAAGTAATACCTATCAAATCCCGGATAACCTCGAGGAGTATTTTCAAGCGTTTCGCAAACAAGTGATTGGGATGAATCAAGAGTTTGAATCGCCCTACGGCAAAAAGAAAATTATTTATGCCGACTGGACAGCCAGTGGCCGTTTGTATAGACCGATTGAGCAAAAAATTTCTGATGTATTTGGACCATATATGGCCAATACCCACACAGAATCCAATATTACCAGTCTTATGATGACGGGAATTTATCAGCAATCAAGAAAAATTATCAAGGAACATGTTAATGCCGATAAGGATGACGCTGTCATCTTGGATGGTTTTGGGATGACATCAGTCATCAACAAATTTCAAAGGCTCATAGGAATCAGAGTGCCAGAACAGTGGAAAAACGCCATGCAGCTTCCAGATGAAGATAGACCGATTATTTTTCTGACTCACATGGAGCACCATTCGAATCAAACTTCCTGGCTCGAGACCTTGGGAGAGGTAGTGATCATTCCACCCGATCAGGAAGGAAGAGTGGATGTTCAACAATTGGAACAACAACTCTCTCGTTATAAAGACCGCCGGATTAAAATCGGTTCTTTTACTGCCTGTTCCAATGTATCTGGAATCCAAACTCCCTATCATCAATTAGCAAAAATGATGCATCTACATGGCGGGATTTGTTGTGTGGACTTTGCCGCATCGGCTCCATATATCAAAATTGATATGCATCCAGAAGATCCACTGGAAAAACTAGATGCTATTTTTTTCTCACCCCATAAATTTTTAGGGGGACCTGGAACTAGTGGGGTATTAGTCCTTGATTCTCGATTATATAAAAATAAGGTACCCGACCACCCCGGAGGAGGAACGGTGACATGGACAAATCCTTGGGGCAATCATAAATATTATGAAGACATTGAACTGCGTGAAGACGGAGGTACTCCAGGTATACTCCAAGCCATTCGAATCGCTCTTTGCTTGAATTTGAAAAAACAAATGGGAGTTCCAAACATCTTAAAAAGAGAAAAAGAACAGCTTGCTCTTTTGCTGACACAATTAGAGGAAATTCCAACCCTGAAAATATTAGACGGTCACATCAAGGAGCGCCTAGGTATTGTATCTTTTTATGTGGAACAAATACACTACAATTTAATTGTTCGCTTACTTAATGATCGATTTGGCATTCAGGTAAGGGGGGGCTGTTCGTGTGCGGGAACTTATGGACATTACCTATATAACATAGATGAAAATTCATCAAAGCTAATAACCGATCAAATAGACCAGGGGGATATGTCCACAAAACCTGGATGGGTTCGCTTTTCTTTACATCCAATTATGACAAATGAAGAAATTTCATTGTTTGCTCAAGCAATTAGGGAAATTGTCAGCAACATTTCTGACTGGAAAAAGGACTATGTATATGATGCCGCGAGCAATGATTATTTTTATATCCACCACATTAGAGAGGATATGTCGTCATTATTCCGCTTTGAATAGGTATGTATCATAGTCCAACGATTTTTCATATGCTATTCAAAAAAAGGGGGTGGTATGGGGTGATTCATACAGTTAAAGCTGGCGAAACATTACCTATCTTATCCGCTAATTATCGGGTTAGCCTCAGGCGGCTTTATGCTGCAAATCCCGGGATAGGGCATTTGCATGCAGGACAAAAAATACAAATTCCCGGTCTGCCGGAGCCGAGTACGATCCCTTTTTCTATTCAGATTTCAGTAGGGAAGAGAAGACTAGTTTTATATAAAAATGGGAGACTAGTTAGAATTTTTCCTATTGCAGTGGGGAGGATGCTGACCAATACTCCAACTGGAGAATTTGTCATTGTAAATCGCCAGTACAATCCAGGAGGACCGTTTGGTGTTTTATGGATGTCCCTTTCAAAACAGGGATATGGAATACACGGTACCAATGATCCAAGTTCTATCGGAAAAGCCGTTTCCCATGGATGTGTAAGGATGTACAATCGGGATGTATTGCAGCTAGCAGATATGGTCCCGAATGGAACTAGAGTTGTTATTAGTCCTTAGATTTTAGATAAAAGGCCCACCTGCGACTAAGAGGAAGGTGGGCCTAAAATTTTTTATTTATAGATTACGATGGATCCAACAGATTTGTCCTTGGCTTGTCCGTTTACGCGAACCTTAAGTCCGAAGTTTTCCACATTTCGGCCAGCATCAGGTAAAAACGTATTTGCAAAAGAGTTGCTGTCATTGAATAATGAGACTGCATTTTGACTTGGGAATAGAATCGAAT
This sequence comes from Neobacillus sp. NRS-1170, assembly GCF_050468025.1. Lineage (NCBI taxonomy): Bacteria > Bacillati > Bacillota > Bacilli > Caryophanales > Bacillaceae > Neobacillus > Neobacillus sp. NRS-1170. The sequence continues at coordinate 17,894 of NZ_JBITPF010000071.1, forward strand.
ATGTCGGATATTTAATATCTAATCCTGAGGTTGGATTTAATCCGAATGCTGCATCTGCTACTTGGAAACGTGAAATAGCTTCATTTCCATTACTTAAAAGAATACTTTTTCCGAGATGGGCATCAACTACACCTAGGAAGCCGTCTCCTGGATGAACTCCTGTCCAGTTATCAGTAAAGCTGTCGTCTACATACCAAACTAGTAATCCACCATCATAGCTCATTAAGGAACTACCACGTTTAATATGAGCAAGACCTGTATCAACACCTTTATGGTTACGCCATTCTAGTAAATAATAATGGTTAGTGAGTTTGTTACCATCCATTTTAGTAAAGCCATTTAATGTAAATGGAGATGTAGTATTTTCGCCGCCTTCATCTAATACTGTGGCACCATCAGCAACCACCTTAATATTGTCAGCAAAGAATCCTGTGAATGAGCTGCCCCAATCTGTAGCATAGCGAAGTCGAAGTTTGATTTTTTGACCTGCATATGCTGATAGGTCAAATGACTCTTTCTCCCAACCATTAGATTTACCAGTAAAGCCAGGCATAGAGTTTAAGATCGTCGGATAGCCTTCTGGAACTACATCGGAACGTGTATGATCGTTTCCTAATGACTTCCAAGTTGCACCGTTGTCAGTTGAGACTTGAGCGAATCCAAAATCCCACTGCTCTTCAATATCGTACCATGCATCAAATGTTAGGGTTGCAGAAGATTTCCCTGTAAGGTCAACATCAGTTACCATGTTGGAATCCATTTCATCCGCTTGTCCGCCCCAGAACTCATAGCTGCCCGCAGCTGGAGTATTGATAGGTGTTTTCTTCTTAGGAAGGTTAACGCGAATCGCTTGGTTATTTTGCCCTAAAGGTGAATTTGCTTGGTCTAACAAGAATTGTGTACCTTTTGTAGATACCTCATCCCAGTTCACAACAGTCGGAGCTGTCCATTTTCCACCTAGTGTAGATTGGAAGTATTGTTTTGCCCATGGAGAGAAGCCTGTAGGTTCCGCACCAGGGATCTTACCAGCCCATGAACCGCTTGACATGATGGACCAATATTCGATTGCTTCACCTTGACCGGAATAAATGGTATCGTACTCATCAGGTAGACCCAAGTCATGACCATATTCGTGCGCGAATACACCAGTGGCCCCGTCTTCAGGCATCATTGTGTAATCATAAAAGCCTGGTAGTCCTTTTCCTAGTCCATCTGGATCAACTAATTTAGCTGAACGGTGAGACCAAATAGCATTATTCCCTAATGAGCCGCCGCCTGCTTCTTGTCCCCTTCCGGAGTGGATAATTTGTAAATGATCAACTAATCCATCTGGCTCCCAGTAGTTACCGTCACCATCTAAATCATGCGGGTCCTCTAAATCATAATCTTCTAAAGGAATTCCGGCTGCTTTGGCAGCAGCGTACGTATCAATTACTAGTTGTTTAGCTCCACCTGGCGTAACATTATCATGACCGCCAGTTGTTCTATCAGAACCATAGTATGCTGCAGTACCAGGTACTTTCAACCATCCATAAGCTTTTCCTGCAATTGTATAAGTTCCACCTGATTGTTCTTCATAATATTGCTTTTGAGAAACTTGGTCTTCACCATTTGGACCCTTATATTCACCTTTATTACCAAATATCATATTTTCATAGTGTTCTGTATTATAATCTGGATAATAGTTATCTGTTTCACTTTTTTGTAAATTATTGTGAGAGAAGTCTGAGTATTCTACCATTAGAGTAAGTAGTTTTCCTTTTTTGACGACTCCAGGTGAAGCGCTTTCACTTACGGGATCAGGATTACCCTTTAACTGCCCATATTTATTACCACTTCCATTTAACAAGCCATAATTGGAATCTTTAAATTTCCGTTGTTTTGCTGCATCCGCTGCTTTTACTTTTGCGGCTAAAGGATCAACAGCCGTTTCTTTATCTTGCTTCCCCTTTAACTCTAGGTAATTATGTAGTGCTTTTTGCTGCTCTGCAGAAGATGCTTCTTTGGAGATGATACCCTGTTTAATAAGGGAATCTAGTAATTTGTCCTCATTTACTACAGATAAGTCTAGCGAACCATAAGAATGAGAGACTGAAGCTTGACTTTGACCCTGGTTTTGGACGGCAGCCGAAGTTTTCGCATAGTTTCCAGGAAAGCCGGAAAATAGTGTGCCTGCGATAACAGCTGTAGTAAGTCCTGTTTTTAATAGCTTTTTCAATAATCTTCCCCCTTAGGAAAAAAATAGAGTGCCTTTTAATAATATTTCGAATATTGAAATAACACAACGGGAAAATTTGCTCAATTTTCTGTAAATTCGAGCAAAAAATAGTGAATTTGACATATTTTGTATGGGGGATTTTTGTCACATCTTTCCGTTTCTACCTTCACAAAACGACAAGCGAAATTTACAATAAAAATAGCATAGTAATAATCAGCAAAAGAGGAGACTTTTCGATGAAAAAAGTTTATATCATCCATGAAAATAACGAATGGACCATTCATCTAACGAAGCGTTTAGATGAATTAAAAGTCCCATATGAAGAATGGCATCTAGATCGAGGAAGGCTGGATCTATCCAAAGAACCACCAGAAGGGGTTTTTTATAATCGGATGAGTGCCTCTTCTCATACGAGAGGACACCGCTTTGCACCGGAATTTACAGCACAGGTTCTTGCCTGGCTTGAATCCCATGGGAGAAAAGTTTTTAATGGGACTCGCGCCCTACAGCTAGAGGTTAGCAAGGTTTTGCAATACCTTGAGCTAACTAAACATGGCATCCAAACGCCACGGACCATTGCAGCTGTTGGCAAAGAACAAATATTGGAGGCAGCAGCCAAATTTGTTGATATACCTTTTATTACTAAACACAACCGTGCAGGAAAAGGGCTTGGTGTCCAATTATTTCAGTCAATTGATGCTTTACGGAGCTATGTAGAAGGTCCTGCATTTGAGGAGCCAGTTGATGGGATTACTTTAATTCAAGAATATATCCAAGCTCCGGAAAGTTTTATTACACGCTGTGAATTTGTTGGCGGAAAATTTATTTATGCAGTAAAGGTGGATACTTCAGAAGGTTTTCAATTATGTCCAGCAGATGCCTGTCAAATTGGGGATTTATTTTGTCCTGTAGGTGAAACTGTGGAAAAACCTAAATTTCAAATCATTGAAGGATTTAATGACCCAATTATCAAAAAATACGAACAGATTCTCTCTGCTAACCACATTAATGTAGCTGGAATTGAATTTATTCGTAATTCAGCTGGAGAAATATTCACCTATGATATCAACACAAATACAAACTATAATTCAGATGCAGAAGAAATGGCCGGTAAATTTGGCATGTTAGAGCTGGCCAAGTTTTTAAAAAATGAGTTAAATCTACTTCATTAGGACTAAACAAATAGAAAGAGGCAGTTTAAATTGAAACTGCCTCTATTTTTATTGAAGATTAAGCTTTAGCAGCCTGAATTTGAAGGTTGATTTTTACTTTATCGCCAACAAGTACGCCGCCTGTTTCAAGTGCAGCATTCCAAACTAGGCCATAGTCAGAACGGTTGATGCTGCCTGTTGCACTGAAGCCAGCCTTTTCATTACCCCATGGATCTTTTCCTGTACCTTCAAATGAAACAGCAAATGTTTCTTGCTTTGTTACACCACGAAGAGTTAAATCACCAGTCACATTGTATTCTCCATCATCTGTTTTTTCAATGCTAGTAGCCTTGAAAGTCATGTTAGGATGATTTGCAGCGTCAAAGAAATCAGCAGAAGCTAAGTGCCCATCACGATCTTGGTTGCGAGTGTCAACACTAGCTGTTTCAATCGCAAATTCGATTGATGCAGTTGTTAAATCAGTTGGATCTGCTTCAATTGTTGCATTAAAGCTGTTGAAAGTACCTTTTACATTTGCAATCATCATGTGTCGAACCGAAAAATCTACACTGCTGTGTGCAGCATCTAATATCCAATTTGATTTTGTCATGGTAAAATCTCTCCTTTTTTTGTTTTGAATTTATTTATCTCGAAATTAAAATAACTTAATTCAAAATAAATTATATTGTGTTGGACATCTTGATGTCAATTGATTTTTTATAATTTTTTTTTGATCTTTTCAAATACTAATTCATAATGGATTTTTGGGAAGGAATGATTTCATATGAAAAATAGGAGACGAAATAGGGTTCCATTTATATTATTATTTCTTATCCATACCTTCCTTCTTGGTTTATCCATTCAAAGGAGCAAGAGCTGGAAAAAATTATTGGTATTGTTGTTTTCCAATATGGGGTTTTCCTATTTATTCGAATACTTTATTTTTAATCTATTTAAGGCATATTCGTATCAACCAAAAATACTGAAAAAAAAGCTTTTCGATAATATTTTTGGTGCATTCTTATCTCAAGCTATCTATGTGCCCTTTACTGCTGTATTTTTAACGGAAAAAAAATCTGGTTGGGGAAGCAAAATTGGTGCAGGAGGTTATTTTTATTTAGTAGAAAAAATTTTTTTATCGCTGGGGATTTTTAAGCTTGCTGGATGGAAAACCATTTATACCTTTATCCTTTTGCCGTTTTATTTTAAATTAAGTGATTTTTGGTTTGCATCATTAAATAAAAAAAACTCGATTACCCGATTTATTTCACTCTTTTTTATGATTATGGTGACAGAAACTAATCTGTTGTTAGTTCTAACCTTTTTACGGCGGTACCGTTTTGGAATAGGAAAATACCACTCATGGAGAGAACACTTTATCATGTCACCGTTATATACCATTCTTTTATCGTTATTTACGGCTTTTTCATTAAGAAAAAAGAATAATTTAGGAGTTAAGTTAGGATTAGTTTTATTTTCGGCAAGTTTGAATAAATTTTTTACAAAAATAAAGCTTTTAAAAAATAATCTTCATCCAACTGCTTATCTTGGAAAAAGGATTCTCATGATCTTTATTTATGGATGGTATAGAGAATGGGTGTATAAAGATGGGGGGAACAATCAACTGGAAAATTAACACAAAAAAACGCCTTTACGGCGTTTCCTTTTTGAGAAATAAAATTCGCTTGTAATAATTAAAACTATGTGATAAAATGATTTTTGGTTTAATATGTAAAATGTCTTCTTACGGTTAAAATACCCTACAATAACATTAACATATTAGTTTGTGAAAGTCAAACAAAAGGACCAAAATTTTTTCTGGGGAGTGGTTTCATGAACGAAAAACAGAATAAAGTTTGGCAATTGGAACAAGAACGGGTACATGAGGTTGTCGAAGAAATTGAGAAAAAAGAAAATAAATTAATGAAAAATACCGGCAAAGTCAGTTCAGACGTTCTGGAGCTTCGAAAAACCTTTTGGGAAGATGTTACCGTCAATTTGGATGATCCTGATGATGTTATCGAAACGGCAGCGAGTATTAAGCAGCAGTCAGAATTACTTTCAGAGCGGGAACGGACCCATAAACAGTTGGATAAACACCTTAAAACGCTTGATCGGCTTAAATATTCCCCATACTTTGGAAGAATTGATTTTTTGGAGGATGGAGAAAAAGAAACAGAAAGTGTCTATTTGGGAATCGCTTCGTTTATGGATCAGGATGACGAGGATTTTTTAATTTATGATTGGCGTGCCCCCATTTCGAGCCTTTATTATGATTATTCTCCAGGTCCAGCCCATTATAAAACCATGGATGGAAACATTGAAGGAGAAATGAAACTTAAGCGTCAATTTATTATTCGTGCTTCAGAAATTAAAGGAATGTTTGACACCGGGGTAACAATTGGCGATGAAATGCTCCAGGAAGTGCTTGGGAACAACGCAAGCACACAAATGAAAAGTATTGTTGCGACGATTCAACGTGAACAAAATCTGATTATCCGAAATGAAAAAAGTAAGTTACTTATTGTCCAAGGGGTTGCGGGAAGCGGGAAAACCTCAGCAGCCCTGCAGAGGGTAGCCTATTTGTTATATCGCTATCGTGATACGTTAAAGTCGGAAAATATTATGCTATTTTCTCCAAATCCCTTGTTCAATAGCTATGTGGCCACCGTGCTTCCTGAACTTGGCGAAGAAAATATGCAGCAAGCGACTTTTATGGAGTACCTAAATCACCGTTTGGGTCATGAATTTGAAGTAGAAGACTCATTCAATCAGATGGAGTATTTGTTAAACGGGCAAAATGACGAGGATTTTCAGGTTAGAGTTTCAGGTATCCGTTATAAGTCAAGTCTCGAATTTAAACACATCATCGATCAATATACATTCATTTTATCAGAAGAGGGTTTGCTTTTTAGAGATTTGACCTTTAGAGGTGATGTATTAATTTCGAAAAGAGAAATCCATCAATATTTTTATAGTTTAGATAAGAATTTTACCTTGCCAAATCGGATACAGCTTGTTAAAGAATGGTTAATAAAAGAGTTGAAGCGTTCGATGAAACGAGAGCGTTCCAGAAGCTGGGTGGAGGAAGAAATTCAATTTCTTGAAAAAGAAGATTATATGGAGGCATTCAAGCAGCTTCAAGAGAAGAAACATTTTACTCAGGATACTTTTGATGATTTTGAGAGAGAACAAAAACTTTTAGCTGAAATGTTAGTAAAAGAAAAATTTAAACCTTTATTTACAAGGGTGAAAAATTTGAAATTTATCGACATGCCGGGAGTTTATCGGCAAATTTTTGAAACAGGACATAGATTGAAGGTAAACTTACTAGACAACTGGGACAATTTTGCCAGGCAAACAGTAGATAAATTGACAACTGGGGAAATTCCTTATGAAGATGCCACTCCATATGTCTATCTTCAGGATTTAATCCAAGGCCGGAGATCGAATACTTCTATCCGCCATATCTTTATTGATGAAGCGCAGGATTATACACCATTTCAATTTGCTTTTATCCAAAAATTATTCCCATATAGTAAGATGACGTTGCTAGGTGATTTTAATCAAGCCATCTTTTCAGGCGCGACGGGGTCAGAAACTGTATTAACAGATTTAGACATGAAAGGTGAGGACATTGAAACGTATGTTTTAACAAAAACGTATCGTTCAACTAGAGAAATTGTGGAATTTACAAGTGGGTTGATAGCCGGCGGAAATAAAATTGAACCTTTTAACCGGAGAGGCAGTAAGCCTATACTAGAAAGAGCAGAACAATCAAAGCTAAATACTCTTATTGCTGAGAAAATTAAGGCCATTGAGAAACAAGGGCATAAGACAATCGCCGTCATCTGCCGCACTGCAGAGGAAAGTAAAATCGTGTATGAGGCGCTTAAGAATAAAGTCTCGATCCATTTAATCGAAAAAGGTACGATTTCTTATGAGAAAGGCATTCTGGTGATTCCGTCGTATCTTGCAAAAGGGATTGAATTTGATGCGGTTATTTTGTACGATAGTTCAGCGTATAGAAGTGAAAGCGAACGAAAGCTTTTTTATACGGTCTGTACTAGGGCCATGCACGAATTGCATCTATTTGCAACAGGTCCATTCAGTCCGTTATTAAATTCTGTTAGGAAAGATTCCTATGTAATAATTTAATCAAAGTGAAAAGCTGCAGGTTTTGAGAAGCATGCAGCTTTTTCGTAAATGAAAGGAGGCAATTTACATATTAAAGGAGCAACATTACTTAATCGTTTTTCTATTATTGTTCTCCACTGTCCTAATTTGGTCAGCAGTCCATCCCCATGATCGATTTACGTGGTGGCTGGAGGTAATACCAGCTTTAATTGGGGTATTAATATTATTATTTTCCTATCGTTTTTTTCAATTTACCTCTCTTGTTTATTTCTTAGTCCTGATTCATTCCTGTATTTTATTTATTGGAGGGCACTATACATACGCTGAAATGCCTTTGTTTAACTGGTTTAAGGAAATTTGGGGCTTTGAACGAAATTATTATGACCGGCTCGGTCATTTTGCGCAAGGTTTTATTCCAGCCATCATTATTCGGGAATTATTGATTAGAACTTCTCCTATAAAAAATACGAAATGGCTCCCGGTAACGGTAGTATGCATGTGCTTGGCGATTAGCGCTGCTTATGAATTAGTTGAATTTACGGTGGCGATATTGACCGGAGAAGCAGCTGAGGCATTTCTCGGTACACAGGGGGATGTGTGGGATACTCAATGGGACATGCTGTTAGCCTTGATTGGTTCAATTATTTCGTATTGGGCACTTAGTAAAATTCATTCCCATCAATTAAAAAAGTTGATTAAATAAGAAACACAGCAGCATAAGCCTGCCGCTGTGTTTTTAGGGAGAAATTATTTTTTCCATTGCTTTTGAACTTGTTCAAAAGCAAGTCGAAGAATTTCTTCATCGGTTGTCTCCCGAGTAGTAATGACGTTCGTTAAATAGCTTCTGCCTTCAAACGTAATCGTAACTTCAACTTGTACCATTGGGAATCACCTTTCTTTTCTATATTGAATTTGAAAGTTTGCTAAAAGTTATAAATGATTTTTTGATATAATAGTTCCAAGAATGAATTGTAAGGTGATAAATAATGTCGATGTTTTTAGAAGAGATTAAGAAAGATACATTGTATATTGCTGTTGAAATAGTTAATTCAAACCCCGAGTATAATGTATTTGAAAACGGTAAAGAAACAAGGGAACTAGAAGAACTTGAAGATGAATTTTTAAATCAAAACACACTTAGTGCTTTTATAAAACTAGATGACACATATATTGGTGTCATTGATTTTATGCTGGAAAATCCAAATGATCATTTTCCATGGTTAGGTTTATTGATGATACATGGTGATTATCAAGGTTATGGTTTTGGTGCACAGGCCTATGCACTATTTGAAAAAGAGATGCTAAAACGAGGTTTGGACACTGTCCGAATTGGTGTGTTACAAGAAAATAAAAAAGCGCAGCATTATTGGGAGTCGCAAGGATTTGTTTATTATAAAACGACATCATCCAAAAATGGAAGTGAAATATTATGCTATCAAAAATCAATCGTATAGAAAACTTCCTAAATGAAAGCTATCAAATCTCAACAGTCATAAATTCCTCCACAAATAGCTGCACCTGATTCTTGTCAATTTGATTTTTCTTAAGTAAGGATTCAACAATAACAAGATGGGCTTGAATGGAAACATTTTTCTTTAACTCTCGAACTGATACATCGCCATTCAATAATTGGATGGCTTTTTCTCTGATGTCTTGATTCTTAGAAGACTTGTAAAGAAGATAGGCAATGCAAGTAATCTTATCCACTGCAAACACTCCTCATCAATCAAGAATCGAACTTTTTTATTATAATTCGACCGCAATTTAAATTTTCCTGCTAATTTTCTGAAAATTATTAAAAAATATTAGACTAAAGTCGTAGATAGAATCAAGCTTCTTTACGAGGAGATAAAACTACATATTCCTTATGATAAAACCATAGAAAACAAAATGAATCGTAAGGGGTTTTATAAAATGGAAAACAATCAAGTAGTGATGATTACAGGTGCTTCAAAGGGATTAGGGAAAGCTTTAACTTTAGCATTTGCTCGAAAAGGAGCTAGCTTGGCAATTTGTGCAAGAGGGGAACATGATTTAGAAAACGTTAAAAAAGAAGCTGAAGCCCTCGGTGCACCTAATGTAATTGCGGTAACAGCTGATATCTCTAAATCAAGAGATGTAGAAAGATTTGTAGCGGTTACAGAGAATGCCTATGGGAAAATTGATGTTTTGATTAATAATGCTTCGATCTTGGGACCAAGTCCAATGCCATTATTATTAGATTTTCCAGAGGAAGATTTTTTTGAAGTGTTAAGGGTCAATGCGGTGAGCCCGTTTTTAGTCACAAGAAGGGTGCTGCCAGGCATGCTGCTTAGAAACAGCGGCTCAGTCATTAATGTAACTTCAGAAGCGGGTAACACAGGATATGCTGGCTGGGGGGCTTACGGGATTTCAAAATTTGCGGTTGAAGGACTAACGGAAACATGGGCAGATGAGGTGGGTGAAACGGATGTCCGGGTAAATATGGTCGATCCTGGTGAAATGGATACAGAGATGCACCAATTAGCAGTACCTGATTGTGACTATGAATTAGCCAATCCCAATGATGCTGTCGAAGTTTTCCTTTACCTTGCCTCTGATAATTCTAAGAAGGTAAACGGACAGCGATTCCAAGCGCAGGAATTTACCCAAGGGAGTGTTGAAGATGCTGCAAGAAACGCTTAAATTTGAACTGCCTTCCGTTTTAAATGCCGCCATGCCGCCAGAAAGAAGAGGAGTCCGCAGAGACCAGGTTAAAATGATGGTCCAAGACCGCATGTCAGGGCAAACATCACATGATCACTTTTTTAATCTTGAAGTTTATTTAAAAAAGGGCGATGTTCTTGTCCTAAACAGCAGCAGAACAGTACCAGCAATATTAACATCGGAACTGCTGCGCGAGAGAAATTTAGTCTATCGAGAAATTGAAATCCGCTTAGCCCGACGGATAAATGAAAGCACCTGGGAGGCACTGGCTGTTAGTGAGAGGATTGAAAATGGCGATCTGCTTGTCTTTTCACCGAATCTGACAGGGGACGTGTTATCTGCACCTAAAAATTGCCCGTTTATTACTATCCGATTTAATCAAAAAGGTTCTGCGTTGTATGATGAAATTTATGCAATCGGTGAGCCAATCCGTTATGAATATATTAATAGCCCATGGGAACTTGATTATTACCAAACAGTTTTTGCTACTCATCCTGGATCTGTTGAAATGCCTTCTGCCGGACGCGCATTCAGCTGGGAATTATTATTTAAATTACAGAAAAAGGGGATAAAGCTCGTTTTTATCCAGCTTCATACGGGGCTAAGCTATTTTTTAGATGATAAATGGGATCATTCACCAAGTGAAAATCGTGAAGAATATAACATTCCAGCTGAGGCTTGGGAGGATATTTTACAGGCAAAGTTGAATAGTAAAAGGGTAATTGCTGTTGGTACGACAGTTGTCCGAGCAATAGAGACTGCTGCAGAAAATGGGAATCTTTCTGGTTGGACTAATCTTTATATTACCAAGAAATATGACTTGAAAATCGCGGATGGTATTATCACAGGAATGCATGAACCAGAAGCAAGCCATTTAGATATGCTCTCAGCCTTCGTCAACCAGCAGAATTTATTCAAAGCCTATCAAGAGGCAATCGCATTGGGTTATTTATGGCATGAATTTGGCGATATGAATCTTATTTTATAATGGCAGGAGAATGGTATGTTAAAAGTCCATCATTACGCAATGGAAGTTACTGACGTTCTCATAGTTAAGGATTTTTATTTAACTCTATTGGGGTTTGTCGAGGATGAAAAGGTAGAGTTTGCTGGTGAAGAAATCCTATTTTTACGGAATGGAGATTTCCTTCTTGAACTTATTGAGGTAAATCAAGAGGAAGCTCTTCCTGGAAATGTTCATCTATGTTTTGAAACAAAAAGTATAAAAGATATTATGGAAAAGTTTTTAAAAGCTGGAATTGCTCCTGAGGAAGGGCCGTATACCCTGAAAAATGGCTGGAAGACGGTTTTCTATAAAGGGCGTGCGAATGAAATATTAGAATTTCTTGAGCCTTAATTTGTTGTATATTGCTTATTGAGTTGAATTTTTTGTATAATATTGAAGGGATAAAAGAAAAATGATGATTTGTAATACCATACTCTACCTTTCGTCCCCACTGGGATGAAGGGTTTTTATTTATCCATTACCCGTAATACATAGGAGGATATATCAATGAAACAAGCCTTAATTAAGGATTTGTACAGAAATACAGAAAGCTACGTGGAACAAAAGGTGCAATTATCCGGCTGGATCAGAACAATTCGCGATTCCAAAACCTTTGGTTTTATTGAATTAAATGATGGCAGCTTCTTTAAAGGCGTGCAAATCGTTTTCGATGATCAATTAGAGAACTTTAAGGAAATCGCCAAGCTGCCAATTAGCTCTTCGATTAACGTAGAAGGAGAATTTATTCACACTCCTCAAGCTAAGCAGCCGTTTGAAATTAAAGCAACCAATATAGCCATTGAGGGAATCTCTAATGTGGATTATCCTTTGCAAAAGAAAAAACACACCTTTGAATACTTACGGACGATTGCTCACTTAAGACCTAGAACAAACACATTCTCTGCCGTCTTCCGCGTTAGGTCTTTAGCGTCTTATGCAATTCATAAGTTTTTCCAGGATAAAGGTTTCGTTTATGTTCACTCTCCAATCATTACTGGCAGTGATACTGAGGGTGCAGGGGAAATGTTCCGTGTAACTACTCTCGATTTGGACAACCTTCCAAAAAATGAAGAAGGAAAAACGGATTTGACTATGGATTTCTTTAACAAAGAAACGAATCTGACTGTTAGCGGACAATTATCTGCAGAAGCATTTGCATTAGCATTCCGTAATGTTTATACTTTCGGACCAACCTTTAGAGCAGAAAACTCCAATACAGCAAGGCATGCAGCTGAATTCTGGATGATTGAGCCTGAGCTCGCATTCGCTGAACTTCCGGAAATAATGGACCTTGCTGAAGAGATGGTTAAATATGTGATTGGTTACGTATTAGAACAAGCTCCAGAGGAAATGAACTTCTTTAATAGCTTCATTGAAAAAGGTTTATTAGACCGTTTAAATAATGCTCACACTGCTGAATTTGGCCGGGTAACCTATTCTGAAGCCATTGATTTATTAAAAGAATCTGGAGAAACCTTTGCATATCCAGTTGAATGGGGATTGGATCTGCAAACAGAACACGAACGCTATTTGTGTGAAAAGGTATTTAAGCGTCCTGTTTTCGTTACAGATTATCCAAAGGAAATTAAAGCATTCTATATGCGTTTAAATGAAGACAACAAAACTGTTGCTGCGACTGATTTGCTTGTTCCAGGAATCGGAGAGTTAATCGGCGGCAGCCAGCGTGAAGAGCGCGAAGAAATACTTGCTGGTAAAATTAACGAACTTGGTATGAATGAAGAAGATTATTGGTGGTATTTAGAATTAAGAAAATATGGCGGAACAAAGCATTCTGGCTACGGTCTTGGCTTTGAGCGCTTAATTATGTATCTAACAGGAATGTCCAACATTAGAGACGTCATTCCATTCCCAAGAACAACTGGTAATGCAGAATTTTAAACTTATTAATGAAAAGAAGACCAATTCACTGAATTGGTCTTCTTTTTAAAGTTGTCTTAAATATTTTTCAATTCTTCCTCGAAATAAAATGTGCCAGGATGTTCCTTAACAGTATAAGAAAATCTTTTCATATTTTTAACGTATTGCCATTTTAATATGGTAACAACCTCGCCAGTTTCTTTAATATTAACAGCTTGACCGTTATTAAAACGGTTATTTGTGTTTTTCAAATTAACACCCCTTTATTGATCTTATTAATTATAACATACAATGAATGTAACCAACTTCCTTTCTATTACCATCTAACTGTGTTATGCTTAACAAAAGTGAGGTGTCATTTTTGACCAATTATAAAGCAAAGAAAAGCAACCTCAAGGACTTATTAGCGAAAAACGGTATGGACTTGGATAGTTTGGAGCAGAATACTCAAATTCCGAAAAGCCAACTTAACGACTACATATCAAAGAAGGTTATGAACCTAAATGCTGCGATGACCATTTCCAAAGAATTAAATTGCCAAATTGAAGATTTATATGTTTGGTCTTTAGAGGAAAAGTTAAGTTAATTGTTCATTTAAAACAGACTCAATTGTGAGTCTGTTTTTTTATATCAATGCGACAATATAATTAATATTAAATTTAATATAATTAATTTTTTTATTATTTTTTATCAAAAAATTAAATTAATACCTTTAAAAACTTTATAAAATATTGTATGATGTGGTTAATAAAGGAAAGGAGATTATTATGGCGTATCCGCTCATAACAAATTGCCCGGTTTGCAGCAAACAATTAAAAATTACGAAGCTTCAGTGTACCCATTGCCATACGACTGTGGAAAATGAATTTCAACTATCTAAATTTGCAGCTCTTGGTCAGGATCAGCTTCAGTTTATAGAGACTTTTTTAAAATGTCGTGGAAATATTAAGGAAGTTGAAAAAGAACTTGGAATTTCCTACCCAACCGTACGTGGAAAATTAGACGATATTATTACTTCCCTTGGTCACACCACAAATAAAAAGATGGAAATAGATAAGAAAAAAATTGTATCGATGCTTGAAAAAGGCGAAATCACTGCTGAAGAGGCCATTCATTTATTAAAAGAGGGGGAACTATAAATGAAAGAAGAGATTTCAAGGGTGTTAACGATGGTTGAAGAAGGGAAGCTGGATAAAGAAAAAGCAACAGAATTGATTAATGTACTTCAAGGTAAGGAGCAATCCATTCCACTTAACAAAGCTGCTTCGTATTTAAATAAAACATTAAAGATCCGAGTTTCCTCAGAAGAAGGCGATAACGTAAATGTGAACTTGCCGATAAAATTAATTAAAGCGGTTTTAAAAGTGGGCACAAGCATCGCTGAAAAAATCCCTGAGGCTGAAAAGTATGTAAAGCATGTTAATGTAGACATGTTAATCGAGGCTATCGAAAATGAAGTAGACGGACAAATTGTCGATATCACCTCGGCAAAAGGTGAAAAAGTTTTCGTGGTCATTGAATAAATCTATGCTTAAAGTCCGAATGAAATTAAAAGAAAAAAAGATAACCATACCTGTTCCATATCCGATCTTAAACCTACTCTTAAGAGTGATTACTTCGAAAAAAATAACAAGATTTGTTAATAAAGCAATCGAAAATGATGGGAAAAAGTTTACGATTCCGCAAATAGATAAAAAAGATGTAAAGCCTTTGTTAAAGGCGCTAATAGAGTATAGAGGATTAACTTTGGTTGAAACCAAATTAAAAGATGGAACTGAAGTAACAGTTAAATTATGAAGAAAAAAGAGCATGCTAATAGCGTGCTCTTTTAACGTTAATTATTTAGATCACATTTTTCTAAAGGAATAACTTTGGTTTTCTTTGTGATTTTATAACCAAGCCATAAAATGAGGAATAACGGCAATCCAATATAGGAAACTAAAACGCCATTCCAATCAATATGGTCTCCCATAAATGCTGAATAGTTTTGCCCTAAGACAACGAATCCGCAGACAGCAAAGGCGAAAATCGGACCAAATGGGAAGAATTTAGATTTATATGGTAATAAGTTTAAGTCTTTTCCTTGAGTGACATATGCCTTCCGGAAGCGATAATGACAAATCGCAATTCCTAGCCAGGCGATAAAACCTGACATACCAGATGCGTTTAACAGCCAAACGTAAACAGTGCCATCGCCAAAGAAAGACGCAAGGAATGCAAGTGTACCAACTAAAGTTGTTGCAATTAATGCATTGACAGGAACGCCATTTTTATTTAATTTACCAAGGAATTTCGGTGCTTTGCCTTCACGAGCCAAATCCCAAAGCATACGAGTTGAAGCGTACATGCCTGAATTTCCTGCTGAAAGTACTGCTGTTAAGATAACCGCGTTCATAACTGAAGCAGCAAAAGCAATACCTGCTTTTTGGAAAACAAGTGTGAAAGGACTGACAGTAACATCACCATTCGCTAATTCGCCATTTGTATAAGGAATTAAAAGGCCGATAACTAAAATAGCTAAAACATAAAATAAAAGGATACGCCAGAATACTTGTTTAACTGCACGCGGAATGGCTTTAGTAGGATTATCTGTTTCCCCAGCTGCAACTCCAAGCAACTCTGTCCCTTGGAATGAAAATCCAGCTGCCATAAAGATACCAAGCATTGCCATGAAACCGCCGTGGAAGGGAGCATCACCGACAGTGAAGTTTTTAAACCCAATTGCTTCGTCTCCCATAATGCCAAAAATCATTAAGGTGCCAGTAACGATAAAGATAATTACCGTAACCACTTTCACTAAGGAGAACCAATATTCAGCTTCTCCAAAGCCCTTTACAGAAAGGAAATTTAATAAAAACATAACGACTAGAAAGATGCCGCTCCAAATAATCGATGGAGTATGCGGGAACCAGAATTTCATAATCATCGTAACAGCAGCTAATTCTGCTGCAATTGTAATGGCCCAGTTATACCAGTAATTCCAGCCAAGTGCAAAACCAAGTGAAGGATCAACGAATTTAGTGGCATAGGTACTAAAGCTTCCAGCGACCGGCATGTACGCACCCATTTCTGCTAAGCTTTGCATTAAAAAGTACACCATTACGCCAATAACGAGATAAGAAAGGATTGCACCACCTGGACCAGCAGAATGGATGGCTCCGCCACTTGCTAGGAATAGTCCTGTACCAATTGTACCTCCAAGTGAAATCATCGTCAGGTGTCTCGATTTTAGGCTTCGTTTTAATCCATCTTTATTAGATGGATTGATATCTATGCTTACATCTTCTTTTAATACCCGTGAAGTTTGCATAATTATAACTCCCTTTTGATTAGTTTATGGAAGGAGTTTGGAATAAAAAATACCATCGAGATAGACTTCGATGGCATTTTTAATACCCCGCATCATACCTTCCGAAAGATAGCTCAACACGAACAGCTGGTAGGTCCATTCGTGACAGTTCTGTTCCTATTTGGAGACAGCCCCAGCATGCTTGTTCAGAGAAGAAAGCACACTTCGGCAGTTTTTCCTTTCAAACGGAGTCAAAAATGTCTCTGCATCTCGTCCGTGATACTAATAAAAACCGCGACCTCTACCTCATCGGTTTGATGAGGATTTATTTATGAAGTTTAATATATTACTAAAGTATAAATGTTATTGAATTATTGTCAATCTTTCTTCCTAAAAAAATTTCTATCAATAGCATGAAATCTAATGCAGGTTGAATAATTATTCATGTTAAAGGGAAAATCATAAAGAGATGTTAATAGGAGATTATCCTTATTCCTCTTAATTAAAGAGCAAATAAATAATTGTCAGATAATTTATTATTATTATAAAAAACTATTAAATTTACATGAAGAAATATTATCGGTATTATTTTTAAATAAATGGAGAAGTATGGGAGGATTTCCTTGTGCGGATTTTTGGACTTATAATTGGATCCCTTATTATTGTTATTGCCTTTAATCTTTTTTTAATTCCACATGAAGTGTTAAGCAGCGGATTAAGTGGAATTTCTATGATGTTTGGAATGATTACCCCCATTAATACAGGGTTGGCCAACTTTCTTTTGAATTTCCCGTTATTAATCATTGGATATAAAATGCTTGGGAAAAAATTTATCATGAATTCCATCTTTTCAGTATTAATTATTTCTGTAGGGCTTTATGTAATACCAGAATTCCCAATCGCAAAAGGTACGATCCTTTCCTCCATATTCGGTGGAGCTTTAACAGGCTTAGGAGTGGGAATCGTGTTCCGCTGTTCAGGATCAACTGGTGGTTTTGATATCATAGGAATGATAGTTGCACGCAAAAAAGACTTTCCAATAGGCGTTTTACTTTCTGGCATGAACGCAGTCGTTATATTAATAAGTGGATTTTTATTCACATGGGATGCCGCTCTTAATACATTAGTTTCCATATTTGTAACCGGTAAAGTTGTGGATGCTATCTATACCGATCATGCAAAATTAACCATCATGATCATAACTGAAAAAGGCGAAGAGATGAGACAGCATTTACTGACTAACCTGTACCGGGGTTTAACTATTATGGATGGAGTAGGCGGCTATTCAAATGATAAACGTAATGTTATGGTTACAGTTATTTCCCGTTACGAACTAAATGAAGTAAAAACCCTGATAACAGAAGTAGATCCAACTGCTTTCGTAAATATTACAGAAACAATTGAAGTCATGGGGCTGTTTCACAGGCCAAGTCCTTCATAACTAATGCTTGCACTTATTCAAAGTGCAAGCATTTTACTTGTATCGAGGTAATGATTTCATGGTATCGTTATGGAGGGATAAACAAACGATAAGTAACAACTCCCATCCAAAAGGAGGAATCATCGATGGCAACTTCTGTAAGTACAAAAAGTTTGACTGAATTGATTAATGAACGTCATTCAGTAAGAAAATATGACGCAACATATAAAATTTCTAAAGAAGAAATTAATGATATTCTAAAAGAAGCAACAAAAGCACCATCATCTAGTAATTTGCAGCCATGGCGCTTTATTGTGATCGAAGACCAAGAAGTTAAAAAAGAACTTAGAACAATTGCGAACAATCAAGAGCAGGTGGAAACAGCTTCCGCCGTTATTGCAGTCATTGGCGATAAAGAGATGTATAAAAGTGTAGAAAAAGTTTACCGCAGTGCATTTGAAGCTGGATATTTAGATGAAGTTAGCATGAACCGATTAATCGAAAACACCAACAAAACGTATCCTTTTGCTCCAGAAGAGATTCTGAAAAACATTGCTTCCTTTGATGCAGGACTAATTTCCATGCAGTTGATGTTAATTGCAAAGGATAGAGGCTATGATACAGTGCCAATGGGCGGTTTTAGCAAGGAGCAATTTGCGAAAAAGTTCGAACTCCCTGAACGCTTTTTCCCTGTTGTCTTAATCGCCATAGGGAAAGCCTCTGCACCGGCTCATCATACAACCAGATTGCCATTAGATGATGTTTTAATTGATTATATTTAAATAAAATAACCCCAAGTTGGGGTTATTTTTAATGTATTTAATTATTAATGTACTTTTCAAATACTGAGCCAAAGTCCTTCACGCAATATTGTTTTTTGCTGTCTTCTAACCATTGGAATGCTGCTTGGTTAAGCATTTTAAACTGAACCACTAAATTGCTGTCAGGACTTGTAACACGGCCTAATGTAGTAGAGGCAACTTCAAGGCTTTGCTTTGCGAATTGAAGGGAAATGTCATTTTCATGTGTGATTTCAGATATTTTGATTAAAGCCTTGTATAAGTCCTTTACTTCTTCAATATGTTTTTTATGAACATCAATGGAGAATGGCATAGAACCAATTTTGAATTTGATTTCCACGTCAAGATCGACGGTTCCGGCTGTTTCAAGCATTACATCAGTTATTTTATGGGTAGCATAGCTATATCGGTGCAGCATGCGTTTTTTACTTGTGGCACTGGTGCCGTCTAAATGGATAAGAGCATTGTTGGTAAAACAATATTCATCTGATTTAGATTTAATTAGGAAATATATTTTTTCATTATCTTCATGCATCACATAATCATCGGCGTCAACTTTATCATAATTCTCCGGCTTAATAACCGCACCAACATCACTTAGTCCCAAAATATCAGCAGCAACTTTTCCGAACATGGTATCAACCTCACTTTATAATTTATCTTGACCACAATATGTACGTGTGAAAAAGAAGAAAGTTTCAAATTAATCGAGGCTAATTTTTTCGTTAAACAAATAATTCAGAAATCTGCTATACTATAAAATGTTGATCTACCAAAGAGTGAAATTTAAAGTAGAAGGGAATTTATACGATGCGGCCCATCATATTAGGCATACTTGCCGCTTTCTTTTTTGCGTTTACCTTTATTTTAAACCGTGCGATGGACTTAGATGGCGGGAGCTGGATTTGGAGTGCATCCTTACGTTATTTCTTTATGGTACCCTTTCTATTCGTTATCGTAATCATGAGAAAAAATCTTAGGCAATTATTTGCAGAAATGAAGAAACGGCCAAGTGCATGGTTTTTATGGAGTTTTGTGGGGTTTGGATTGTTCTATGCACCTATTTGTTTCTCTGCGGCTTACGCTCCCGGATGGTTAATTGCAGCCACCTGGCAAATCACCATTATCTCCGGTTCGTTGTTATCTCCGCTATTTTATGAAACCGTTATGACGGATAAAGTACCAACCCAATTAAGAGGAAAAATTCCATTCAAAGGGTTGGCAATGTCATTGATTATTTTATTGGGAATTATATTAATGCAGCTGGAGCAAGCCAATCATCTTTCTGTTTTAGCAATTTCCTTAGGGGTGATTCCGGTTGTAATTGCGTCTTTTGCCTATCCCCTTGGCAACCGAAAAATGATGGATGTTTGCGGCGGACGGTTAGATGTATTTCAACGTGTATTGGGGATGACATTGGCCAGTCTGCCACTTTGGATTATTTTATCCCTATATGGTTTTCTTACAGAAGGACCTCCAAGCTCGGGACAAACGATACAATCAGGACTTGTTGCCATTTCTTCCGGTGTCATTGCCACCATTCTCTTTTTTCATGCCACCGATTTGGTTAGAGGAAATATGCAGAAATTAGCAGCGGTTGAAGCAACTCAATCAATGGAAGTTTTATTTGCTTTAATTGGGGAATTATTGCTCCTAAATTCTTTATTCCCTTCAACCATATCCTGGATTGGAATGATATTAGTTATGGCTGGAATGGTGCTTCATAGCTATATTTCTCATAAAAGCACGGCCACTTCCCCGGCACTTACCAGCAAAGAAAATTCAGTTAGTTCCTAAAAATATTGAATCCTTATCAATCAATCGTTGATAAGGATTTTTCATGTACTATCCATTTAAAAATGGACTAAGCTTATCAATTGTTTCCTGTAGAACAGCAGCATTTTTCTTGTACATTGCTTTTGATTGTTCACAATCGGTCTGATGCGAAAATATTTCTAAATCGGCCTGGGTCTTTTTCATGGTTGCAAGTAATAGAGGTCTTTGTTGGGGCTCGGGAACCTGAATTTTATCATCATACAAATCAACGGTTAATTCACCATAAGAGTCAACTTGTCCTATGAAAACATTTGCAAGTGTAACGTTTAGTTTTTCTAATTCTGTATAGAGCCAGGCTCTGCTTTTTCGGGCAATTCGCAATGGTTCATCGATGATATTTCCATCCATTATAACCGTTTGCGGCTCTTTTTCATTTGGTACTTTCATTTGTAAATCTTTAGGTGTAAGCGGACGGTTTTCCTTTTTTAACAAGGCGGTTAAATTGCCTCGGGGTTCCAGAACCGCAAATTCCACATCTGCTAGCCTAAAAATATCCTTTTGACGAAGAAGTGCTGAAAGCTCGTCAATCGTATATTTTTCTTTCTTTAAATTTTCTTCCAAAACTTTTCCATCTTTAATGACAACCGTACCTTTTCCTTCGACCATGTCCCGAAAACTTTTACTGTATAAAGAAATAAAGTCAACCAGCCAGGTAACAAAGCCAAATACCACACACGCCAATATTCCATGATATATATTGGCTTCAAGTCCGGTTACAACCTCCCCGGCAATACTGCCGATTGTAATTCCGGCAATATATTCGAAAAAAGAAAGCTCAGAAATTTGTTTTTTTCCAAGAATTTTAGTTGTTAGAAATAAGAGCAAGATAAATATAAGCGAACGAACAATTATAAATATCCATCCTGGCACTATTTTTCACCCCAATGATTATGAGCCTTTATATTGCGGTTCCTGTCGTTCTAGTTCCAAAACACGATATTGAAGGTCTTTTTTGATATCGGCCATCGTTAAGGAAGTTTCATGAAACAAAGCTTGAGCTTCTTTATCTAAAGAATTTAAAGCAAGCGAAGACAGTTGCGCTTCAATTCCTTTTATGGTAATCAGGCATTGCTTAACATTTGAAGCAACGGTCACTGAAAAAACTTCCTTTCATTTTTTATTACAAAACCTAAAAATTAAATGAAAAATGGGTTGGCAGAAAAGCCAACCTTTTTTAATTATTGATTGTATTGTGGTTCTTCAGTCAAGATTTCTTGAAGACGCGGCTCAAGGCTATCAAGAACCTGTTGTGTTTGCTGGGCAGCCTGCTGATATAGCTGTTTTGCATTTTGATTATCTGTTGCAAGAGCAAAGGTTTCGAAACTTGCCTGTGCACTTTTTAATCCCGCTAATGCTTGTTTTACCTGTGTTCCTACAGTCATGAAATAATCCTTCTTTCGTGATAGTGATTGAAATTACAAAAATAGTATGTGATTTATCTTGATGCTTATGTACCTTTTTTATTTTTAGGGCAGTGAAAATTTTTCCACCTTCACTATATCAATTATTTTTTTTATTTCGTCCGCATATAGATGAATCATCAAAATCGTGAGGTGATTGTAATGGCTAAAGTTGGAAAAGATGATTTTGTTCCTGGCTTTGTTCCACACCATAATCATGGTTCTGTAGACTATACTGGTGTTAGTTCAGGGCATGTACACCAATGCTTTGATGTAACCTCACCGCCAATACCAACACAAGATGGCGGACATATTCATTATACTGAGGGATATGTATTATTTGAGGATGGGCATACCCATCATTACCGGGCGTACTCAGGACCGGCTATCCCAGTGGGGAACGGAATGCATGTTCATTACTATGATTTCCATACAACAGAAGAGAGCGGCCACAGTCACCATGTTAAAGGTGTAGATCATCCAGCACCGGGAACAAAATAAAATGGATAAAAACCAGTCAATAATTGACTGGTTTTTTATCATTCCAATTTTATATGAAACTTCCCGTGGAAAATGACGTCAAATCATTCAGATAATGGTAAAATTAAAAGGAATAAAATACATAAGGATGGTATTTTTAAATGTTGTTGCAAAAAAGGAAAGAGCATACCGAGGATAATCAGGTAAACCTTGTTGCCTATACAATTATTTTGTATATCAGCAGTTTATTTGTTCCATTTATTGTTGTGGCTTCCTATCAGAGTATGGTCTATTACTCTCGAACCCAATGGTTTTTTACTACGCCTTTAACGGCCTATATTACTTTTGCGGCAGGAATGTTAATAATAGCGTTCGCTTTAACCGTTTATCTTATTTTTCGGTCGCGATCGGATGGCAGAGAAATAAAATGGGTTACCTGGGTCCTGATTCTTGGAAGTATACCAGTGTTTTTTATGAGCCTAACCAATTATTATTATTTCGATGAAGAAGGAGTCCATTATAACTCCCTTACTAAAATAAAGGAAGAGGAATATAGATGGGATAAAATAAAAAAAGTTCATATCGTTTATCGAAATCACCAAGGAACCACAGGTATATTGGAATATCAATTTGAAAATAGGAATGGAAGGAAAATAACCATACCATTTAATGATAAACTTTCAGAAAATAAGTGGCGGGTTGAAAAAATGATAAAAGAAAACAATATTCCGATAACAGATAATTTTAAAAATCCCATCGTGGATTAATAAACAATGGTCTTCCTCAGAAACAACAGGAAGACCTTTTTACTTATATTAAAATATGCTCTAAGACGAGTGGGTGCAGTGCAGTCGTTTTATCGATAAAAATAAATCCATCATACCTTTGACCCATGTTGGAAGGAACATAATTTCCAAAATGCTCATATTCAGGCCGGTATACTACACCAATCGCTCGATGACCTATGGTTGTGGAAAATTCCTCTTGGTTCTTATTATTAAAAATGAGGTATTTATTAAAAGCGCCTGAATTATGCATAAGATATTCCCAGCTTCCAAATTGGGCAGGCGGAACCTCAGTGACCTGAAAATCCAGCCCCCATTCAGTTGCCGATATGACGGTGCCGTTAAAGGTGCCGAAGCCGATAATGAACACATCTTCTGGTTTGTTTTGTTCTCTAATTAATTGGCCGACATTTATCATTCCCTCACCCTTCATGTCGGTTGCCCTTGCATCGCCAACATGCGTATTGTGCTCCCAAATAATCACTTTTGCGTCCCTGCCATAAAACTTCATAACCGTGTCTAAGGCATCTACCATATGTTTGTCACGGACATTCCACGACCTTACATCACTTGTTACCATTGTTCG
The DNA here is from genome assembly GCF_050468025.1 of Neobacillus sp. NRS-1170. Lineage (NCBI taxonomy): Bacteria > Bacillati > Bacillota > Bacilli > Caryophanales > Bacillaceae > Neobacillus > Neobacillus sp. NRS-1170. The sequence goes on from NZ_JBITPF010000071.1 coordinate 41,565, forward strand.
ATAGTATTCCTCAGCATGTGCCGTAACCAAGGCATTTACCTCCATATTAAGACTGCTTTCTTCTTGGTCATCGAATCTCCATTTGTTTTTTCGAATCGATTCTAAAAGCTCTAATGATTCTTTCAAACAATCGTCCGATAAATAACCTGCAGAGACAGCATAGGTTTCATGATTTCGGTTAAAGGGTTCAAAGCAGGAGAATGCTTGTTTTGCTTGGTTAAGACTAGGTGAATTGGTTTTTTCTAAATATCTGAGGATTTCGTCCATACTTTCCCAAAGACTATATACATCCAAGCCATAAAAGCCGACTTTTTGAGGTCGATTTTGCTGCAGGTTGTATTCTTTTAGCCATTCGATTAGCCCGATGATTTCTTGATTTGCCCACATCCAAGTTGGCCATCTATTAAAGGATTGAAGTACCTCTTTTACATCCATTCCAGTTTGATTAAAACCTTTTACGTAACGGTTAACACTTTGGCAGGACGGCCAATCTCCTTCAACGGCAATAATAGAAAAACCTTTTTCCTTAATCAATTGTTTTGATATCTCGGCACGAATCGTATAAAACTCGGAAGTTCCATGAGAGGATTCACCGAGAAGCACGTATTTAGCATCACCAACAGCATCAATTAAAGGGGTAAAGTCTGTAATTGTGTCGAAAGGTTTTGCGTATTTAATTATGGATTCATGCATTGCATTATCGCATCCCTTCATAGTTCCTGTTAGTAATTTTCCCTTATAATTTTGGGTTACTACATAAAAAAAGAATCCTTTATAAAGGATTCTTTCATTAACGATGCATCGTCCACATGCCAATATCTTTGAAGCCAAGTCTTTTATAGATCCGGCCTGCCTCAGGATTATTATAAAAGAGGCATAGTGTTTTTCCTTCTGTTAATACATCCTGAAATAGCTTCTGCATGATTCCAGTGGCGAGGCCCTGACGGCGATTCTCATTTCTTGTGCAGACACCGACAATCATGGCTGAGATGGAATTTTCGGCTGTAGTCGACACACATGAGGTCATTATGCCGTTTTCTTCGGTATAATAGGTCCTTGAAGTATTGGCCTCCATTGATTTTAATAAGATTTCATGCGCATCACTTCGAATTTGAAATTCTTCAATCGTGCTGCGAAGGGAAATGATTCTGTCAACATCTTCCAATCCTGCAGAGTGGATTTCTAATTCTGTCATTCCCAAGTTTTCGATGGAACTGCATTCAGCAAAGTAAGTAACATGTTTAGGTCCAAGCTCCAATTCTTTATAGGACTCGAACCGTTCTACGATATCTGATTTTCCCGATAAGTAAAGAGGCTTCTGATACTCTTTCATGATTGAGGCAAAACCACTAACGTTAAATTCCCCTTTAGCATACGGAATAAATGATTGATAAAAGCGGAGCAGGACGGCTTTGAACTCACCTTGTGGATCAAATTCCCCCCATATTTCCTGAAAATCAGATTGGTATCCAAACACCTCTAAGTCCCCAATAATAAATAAATTAATCGAAGGTTCCTCACTTAAAAAGGAAAGGACCTGTTTATGATCTTTTTCTGAGAGTTTCCTAATCAAATTAATCTCCCCCTTGGTCCTAATAGATTAATCAAACAATACAAAAAATTCAACCATTTTATACTGAAAAGTTTGATGCTCTTATAGTAAATCTATTGGAGTCTACACAAACTACTATTTATTAATACTTATTAGAGGAGGAGTAAAGCTTATGAAGACAGGTCGATTAGTTTTATTAAATATCATCATTTTAATTATTTTAGTTGGCGGAGGATTTGCTGCATATTCCTACTACAACAACACTGTAAATTATTTATCCACGGACAATGCTCAAATTGCCGGTCAGCAAGTTACGATTTCCGCTCCGGCAAGTGGAAAATTATCAAATTGGGATGCAAAGGTTGGAGATCACTTTGCCAAAGAGGAGCAAATTGGTTCCGTCTTTACTGCAGGTACTGGAGCAGGGGCTGCACCTGCGGAAATTAAAATTACCCTACCTACTGCCGGTACTGTAGTCCAAACAAGTGCTGTCAAGGATTCATTTGTAGCAGCCGGAATGCCTTTAGCTCAAATGTTTGATCTTGAAAATTTATGGGTGACGGCCAATATCGAGGAAACGAGTATAGATGAAGTGGCCGTTGATCAGGAGGTTGATATTTATATAGATGCCTTCCCAAACACTACATTAAAGGGAAGGGTGGAGAATATCGGATTAGCCACATCCGGGACATTTTCATTATTACCTAATACAAATGCAACCGGTAATTATACCAAAGTGACACAAGTCATCCCTGTTAGAATAGCCATTGAAGATTATAAAGGACTGCAATTAGTACCTGGGATGAATGTTACCGTGAGAGTCCATAAGTAGGTGAAAATATGTCAATTTATATTTCTGTATATATCATTTTAAGCATTTTGTTTTTTGGAGTATTGAATTATATATTATTGAAAAAAAAGAAGAGGAAGGCTAAAAGGGTAGAGGCCATTTATTCTAAGGATTCGGAAGCAGACAATGAGGATCTACATCTGCAAGTGGAAGACCTATTAAAGGAGTCTGCCATTCCTGAACTTGCCCTAGAATACGTCGAAGCAAATGTAAAACCGAAGAAAAAAGTTCCTGGCAGATCAAGAAAGCAAGATGCCAAAGAAAATACCGGAAAAGGTAAAATTTTGGCAGCATTGATGCTTGGAGCCTTTGTAGCGATTTTAAATCAGACGCTATTAAATGTAGCAATCCCACATATTATGACAGACTTAAATATTTCAGCCACAACGGTTCAATGGCTCTCGACGGGATATATGCTTGTAAATGGGATATTTATCCCTGTTACTGCTTATTTAATTGAAAAGTTTGGGACAAGGAAATTGTTTATCACTTCTATATTTCTGTTTACATTTGGTTCCATAATTTGTTCATTTTCGGCAAACTTCAGTATGCTGATGGTAGGAAGAATTGTTCAGGCTTCAGGCGCAGGGATTATTATGCCGCTTTTAATGACCGTATTTTTCTCTTTATTTCCACCAGAAAAACGCGGAAAAGCAATGGGGATTATTGGTATCGTTATGCTGTTTGCACCAGCTATTGGTCCTACTTTGTCAGGGTGGATTGTGGAACATTATTCATGGAGACTTTTATTTGATGTAGTCATTCCAATTGGAATTCTCGATTTAATTTTGAGTATCTTTTGGATGAGAGATGTTACTGAGGTTACCAACCCGAAATTTGATTTCCCAGGTTTGTTATTTTCAACCTTGGGTTTCGGCTTCCTTTTATATGGCTTCAGCGAAGCAGGAAGTCATGGATGGTCCAGTGGTACAGTTCTGATTTCCTTAATAATAGGGGTAATCACCTTAATTGCCTTCGTTTGGCGAGAGCTGACTACGAAAAATCCGATGCTCGATTTACGTGTCTTTACGTACGATATTTTCGCTTTAACCACCATTATCAGTATGATTATTAATATGGCAATGTTCGGGGCGATGATTTTGCTGCCGATATATTTGCAAAACATTCGCGGGTTTAGTGCATTTGATTCAGGTCTATTGTTATTGCCTGGAGCAATCGTTATGGGTATCATGTCTCCGATCGCAGGAGCACTGTTTGATAAAATGGGAGCAAGGTGGTTAGCCGTGATTGGCTTAACCATTACAGTGATCACAACTTGGCTCTTTACTCAGATGAGTATGACTACTAGTTTTAATCATATTTTATTACTCTACGTTTTACGAATGTTCGGGATGTCTTTTCTAATGATGACAGTTATGACGGAAGGGCTAAATCAATTACCGCGCCATCTGGGCGCCCATGGGACAGCAGCTTCAAATACAGCAAGACAGGTTGCCGGCAGCATAGGTACGGCCTTTTTAGTAACGGTTATGACAACAAGACAAGGTGTTCACATGGGAGAATATTCGAATCTTATTACGAGTGTCAATCCTTTTATAGCAAGCAAGACAGCTCAAATTGGGCAGGGCATAGCAGCATTAGCTCATTTGCCGGCCGCAGCAGGCAATCAGATAGGAACGTTTTTGATCTATGGACAAACAATGAAGCAAGCCACTATCGATGGTATTAATGATTCGTTTATCGTAGCAACAGGAATCGCTGTTGTTGCATTAATTCTCGCCTTCTTCATCAAACGGGCACGATTAAAAGAACAATAATGACTGAAAGGAAAGCAGCAGGAGAACATCCATGCTGCTTCTTTTTTATCAAGTAAGTATATTTCCGGGCATTTATTGAAAAAATATTTTCGGAAAGGGGGCTATGAATTGACAAAAAGAAGAAATTTAAACCAAAATATGCCACGAATCGCGCCTGGAATGGATGATCAGGAAGAATTAGAGCAAAGTGCTACTGAAGAAGAAGTGGAAAAAGGGGATTTTACGAGTGTTACAACACTTTCTTTCGACGAGGTTAATCCAAGTTAATATAAAATTTCTATGCTGCCTGTAAAAGGCAGTCCTTTTTTTATTAAATATGGCAGAAATAAAAGCATATTATTATAAATAAGTGCAATTATTCGTTATACTATATATAGAACATCTAATTTGAAAGGGGCAAGATAATGTCAGGAACACAAGAAATAAATGTTATTCAACAGCAGACCGCCATCATGGAAAAGATACAACATCGAAGATTGACTAAGAAAAAGATTTTTCAGCGAATTTTGTTAATTACTATTGGTGCCATATTAATGGCTGTCGGACTTGAAATCTTCCTCGTACCAAACAACGTTATTGATGGTGGAATTACCGGTATTTCCATCATGCTATCGTACATTACTGACTGGAAAATCGGTATTTTCCTATTTATTCTAAATATCCCTTTTTTCTTTATTGGTTATAAACAAATCGGAAAAACCTTCGCTTTATCCACGCTTTATGGAATCATCGTTCTTTCCATTGCAACCACATTGCTCCACCCTGTCCCAGCGTTTACGCAAGATATTACCTTGGCAACTGTTTTTGGAGGTGTAGTCCTTGGTATTGGCGTAGGTATTGTAATTCGGTACGGAGGTTCCTTAGATGGCACCGAGATCTTGGCTATTTTATTTAATAATAAACTGCCATTTTCTGTTGGAGAAATCATTATGTTCTTTAATCTTTTTATCCTTGCAAGTGCTGGCTTTGTTTTCTCGTGGGACCGTGCTATGTATTCACTGATTGCCTATTTTGTTGCTTACAAAACGATTGATATTACGATTACAGGTCTTGATGAATCCAAATCAGTATGGATCATAAGTGATAATGCCAAAGAAATCGGCGATGCAATTTTAAGTCGTCTTGGCCGTGGTGTAACTTACATCAACGGGGAAGGTGCCTATTCAGGAGATGATAAGAAGGTTATCTTTTGCGTCATCAACCGTCTGGAAGAGGCAAAATTGAAGGAAATAGTAACCGAAAATGATCACAGTGCCTTTTTAGCTGTTGCTGATATTGCTGAAGTCAGAGGCGGAAGATTTAAGAAGAGAGACATACATTAAAATCGTAAATAAATACTTGCCTTTTTAGTAGACTGTGTAAAGGCCTTTGATAAATAAATTATTAGCACTGTTGGTTGGAGCGCAAATCAACAACTAAGTTTATCAAATTCTTTTAGAAAAAAGATAAAGTTATTGTAATTTTCTGATATTTAATGTCGTATTATGATGAATAAGGTAGAGTTTAGCATTCGAGATTTGTCGTACTATGCGCTTACCTCGGAAATAAATAGGCGAAAAATGAAATATTTCCTAAAAAGATGGCATAAATCTATGCCATCTTTTTAAGTATCAAAGTAATAGTTCATACACTTCATTTAATTGATATGCTCGTTTTTCGTCCTGTTCTTCTTTTGCATAGTTGATTTCTTTAGGAAGTACGTCATTTAAAAAATTTATTTCTTTTTGGTTTAAATCCCTTACAAATGCTCCTTCTGATGAATAGTGGCCTTCCGAAAGCTTATGATATAATTGTTTACCCAGAGAGTGCTGGTCAGTATAATTTGATAAAATTTCCCTAAGATACCCCAATGTTTTATCCACGTTTGTCACCCATCCTTTCAATAGCTTATTTTTCGTCGAGAATTTTTTTATATACACTAGAACTTGAAAGAATGTGGACTAGTTAATTTTTGGAGCAAGTAATAATCCGATAACTTAATATGTCCTGATATTTAAGTACAATATGACCATGCTGGTTTAGAATTTCAAATAATTCCGGTTCGAAGTTTTTGGAGAAATTAAATTCTGCTCCTTGGTTTCCATTATTCACACTAAATTTTTTTTGTTTTAATTTTATTTTTAGAAAACCAGTACTTTCTAAAAGTCTTTTCCAATCTTCCTCAAGCAATATTGAATCCAAAGCGTAAAAATTTTTAATTTCCATTTCGTCTTGTGGGGATAGTTTTTGGTTTATTGTCATTTCATTTGCAATGAGTCTTCCGCCTTTTTTTAACACCCTATAAAATTCTTTAAGAGCTGCAGGTTTATCAACAAAAGCTAAAACAGATTCACAAATGATAAAATCGAAGGTATGATCCTCAAAGGGAATTTTTTCTATTGAGCCTTGGATTACTTGAATAGGCATCTGCAAGGTCTGAAACCGATTTTTTGCTTTTTCAATCATAATTGGATTGATCTCCAATCCAAATACCTTTGCCTTATACTGCTGATATATATAAGCCGCTGTCTGTCCTGTGCCGCAGCCAGCATCCAAAATGATCGAATCCTTAGTAATCCTTTCGTTTGAAAGGAGATCTGTTGTTAATTGGATTCCTCCAGGATGGGCTCCGCCAACGCCAAACTTGGCCAAGAAATCTAAATATGTTAGGCCTCCCATAGACACCACCTAGTTTTCTTTTTTGCATAATATGTAACTAGGAGGAAAGAGGTTCATTTTAATGGTACTAAGGCTCGATTTAACAATAATAATATTATGTAAACAAAAGCTGTTTATATTTTCTATAATTCCCATTTACCACGGAATTTAGCATTTTCAAATTTTTATCACATATCCTTATATTACCATATTAAAAACCCATATTCATTGTCACCCTATGAATAAGATAGAATGGAGTGTAAGAATATGTATGTCCGTCTTATAATCATTTGGATTTGGAAGTTTTTAGATCCACTATTTTATCAATTTTCCCGTTTACATTACATAAATGATCAATCTGTATTTCGAGTTCGCATTACAAAATACAAAGGGGAAAAATTCGTTCTTTCAGATGGTACAATCATTGCCAAAAATGATTTCCTATTAAAAATTCATTTACATAATGTTCAATTACTAAGTGAATTTTTAAAAATAAAAAATGAACTTTCCCGAGCAAGAAAAATATATACCAGGGTATTAAGATCCATGCCATTGCTGGCAAGTTATTTAATGGAGCATCCTGAGGAAGAGAAGATTAAAGGGATTATTGGAATTACGACTATAAATAAGGGGGTAAAATCGTTAGGCTTTGAATGTTTTTCACCTTCAAGTCGTTGGTATCGGTCCTTTAAAAAATTAGGCCAGCTTCCAATCATGTTTCTTTCTAATTCCTCCTCAAAATCCAATACACTTACCTATTTATTTTTATCTAAGGACATTCTATATAAAAAATATGGGAAAAAACTGCCAGCCATTAACAAATAAGGCTCTGTTTGCTCATCATATTCAAATCAAAAATGCACAAATTAAGCAAATGGAAGGGATATTCTCTTCTATAACATGCTGAAGGAGTGCTGATAATGAAAAGCTTAAGAAACCAGCCTTTTTTCAATTTGTTTATGCCTAAACGGAAGAGCAGGGGGGCCATGTGGGCATCTCTCCTAGGCATAGGCTTAAGTGCTGCAGTATTTGGAGTAACAAGAGGAAAGCGTAAAGATATGGCACTTCCAATCCAAAATGCTGTGAAAAATATGGTTCCAAAATTTAACAACATAAACAGGATGGATACTGCTGCCTTAACGGAGTTCTCTGAAGAATTGTTAGAAAGTGCATTAAATAATAAACGTTAAAGTAAAAAGTCCGCATTTTGCGGACTTTTTAATATGGAGGATTTGGAACTTTTCTGGGGATATATTCTATGCTTTCAGAAGAATAGACCCTTATGATTAACCAGTTGCCAAGCGTTCTTGCCCTAATTAAAACAGGCTGATTGTACTTGTTTTTAAATGCAAAATCTGGTCCATACCAGCTTACTGTAGCATCCCGGCCTGGAGGAATATACGGAACCTTTCGAGTGTGAGAGAATCGTTCAACAATTTGAAGCCCGGCATTATCTACGGCATTAAAAAGAGTGGATGATACTTGGCAGATTCCTCCGCCAATATCCTCTGAAAATTCTCCTCTTACAATTACAGGGGCACGCTGGTAGCCGCGCGCAACTGTCCGTTTACCTACCACTTTGTTGAAGGAAAACGTCTCGCCAGGAAAGACAACATAATTATTAATCGCATCTGCCGCTAACTGAATATTGGTGGTACGGTTGTTATTATGTGGATTGAAGGAAGTAACATAACGGCCGATTCTCATCCTCCCGATGCTTTCAAGTAATTCGCTATCCACCTTTGGATAGAGAGTTGACATGGGTATTTCTAGCCTAGTACGGCTTTGATCAAAAAAATAAGTATAAACTTGTTCGGTAAATGCTTGGCGGTTAATTTGGTACCCAACTTTTTCTGAGTGAATATTACCATGCTGGTCTAAATAGGCATTTTCTGGTGCGATAGAAAATTGCTTATCAAGTTGATTCAAAAACTGGTTATATTTTTTCATATCCACAATCGGTAAATCTATGTATGGATTGGTAAAGTCCAAATGATTAATATGGGAAACAGGCTGACCGTCTTTTGTAATGAGTAAACTAATTGGAGCGTTTACTTGCTGAGCAAACAGCATACCTCCAAATATCCACGATAAAATCATTATCCCTTAACCTCCTCTTTATAATATAAGTCGAAAATTATCATTTCATGTAACCAAATAGATGTGATGGAAATTTTAAAAATTTCCAATTTTTTCTTTACACGTATCAAAAAATGAAATATTATCATTTTCGATGCTTGTTGCTGTATATACAAAAATTATGAAATACAAGCCATCGAAGGATAGAAGAAGAAGAACAATCGCCACAATTATCATTCCAGAACAAAAGAACGAATAGGGGGATTTAAAAATGACAATTAAGGAGAGGGAAGTAACAATACAAAGTGGGGCATCACTAAAGGGAACTTTATGTTTACCGGAAAATACAGAAGAAAAAACCCCTGCGGTGTTAATCATTACGGGGTCAGGAAAATTGGACCGAAATGGTAAAGTAAATAAAAAACTCGATTTGAAGCTTTATCGTCAATTAGCTGAATATTTAAACTCGATTGGGTTTATTAGCCTAAGGTATGATAAGCGAGGTGTGGCCGCTAGTGAAGGGGATTTTTTAAAAACAGGGCTGTGGGATTTAGTTGATGACGCCCAGGCAGCTGTTAAATTTTTAAAAAACCTTCCTGAAGTGGACGCTGAAAAAGTAATCGTATTAGGCCATAGTGAAGGAGCGGCTATCGGCACAGCTTTAGCCCCAAGAGAAGACCTTGGAGGATTAATTTTACTTTCTGGTGCTGTGGAAAGATTGGGTGAAGCGCTAAAGAGACAAAGAGATTTAGCCACGGAGGACATCATCAATGCCAAGGGCTTTCAAGGATATTTACTTCGTTTACTTGGAGCTCATAAAAAAGTGGAAAAACAAGCACATAAGTTTCTAGAAAAAGTTCTAAACTCAAGTGAAGATGTTATGAAGCAAAATTTTGTAAAAATAAATGCGAAATGGATGCGTGAACATCTATCCTATAATGTTCGTAATGATTTGGCAAAGGTTTCTTGCCCGGTTCTTGCAATAACAGGTGCTAGGGATATTCAGGCAAATCCAGAAGTGCTAAAAGATTTACCACTTTATATTAAAGGTGATGCACAATATTATGTCGTTGAAAATATGGGACATTCCTGTAAATATATAACAAAATCCTCCACTATTTTTTCGATTAAAAAAGATCTTCCGATAGAAGCCGAATTGCCAGTTCATCCAGAATTGTTAAAGTTGCTGGAAACGTGGCTATCCGGTCAATTTGCGAGCAATTCAAAAGTAGAAACGGTTATTCATTAATCCTAATAATTTTGTTAGTATTATATAGTAGTAGATTTTTTAGTTAAGATAGGTGGTAACAGAAAGTGAGAATCAGAGTCTTATTGATGTTTATTTGTGCATTTCTTATTATTAACCCCATTTATCCAAAGGCAGATGTTAGTGACGGAACCCATTATACAGGCTGGCAATATGATAATGGAAAATGGTATTTCTTTGGAAGCGATGGTGTCATGCGACATGGGTGGGTAAATGATGAGGGAAAATGGTATTACCTCGATAGCAACGGAGTGATGAAAAAAGGCTGGCTTCTGGATAACGGTAAATGGTATTTTCTTGATGCTAGGGGAGTCATGCAGACCGGCTGGCTCCGTGATTCGGGAAAGTGGTATTTTCTTGCCAATAACGGAGCCATGCAAATGGGCTGGGTGTATGACAATGGAAAGAGGTATTTTCTCGGGAAAACGGGAGCCATGCAGACCGGCTGGCTTTTCCACAATAACCATTGGTACTATTTAAATCCATATGGAGCGATGCAAACAGGGTGGGTTTATGTGGACAGATGGTATTATCTTAATCAAAATGGCACCTGGATTCCCAATACGATTGCCGATCAGTTTACAACGATTTCAGATAACAAGCAACTTATCCTCGTAACCACAACAGGATATAACACGGTTAAAGCAAAAATCCGGACCTTTGAAAAAATAGATAATAAATGGTATGAGAAATTAACCATCGACGGGTACATTGGGAAAGAAGGATTTGCTACCGTAATGAGTGAAGGTGCGAAAAAATCACCAAGAGGAAAATATACGATAGGAACAGCATTCGGCCGATATCAAAACCCGGGGACTAAGCTACCGTACCGGCAAATCACTCCAGATGATGTTTGGGTAGACGATTCCACGTCTTCACTATATAACACTTGGCAAAAAGCTTCTGAAAATCAAGGACGATGGAGCAGTGCTGAGAAAATGGATGTCTCGGCCTATAACTATGGCTTTGTCATTAATTACAATACAGCGGAAAGAATTCCAGGTGCGGGTTCAGCCATCTTTTTTCATGTAGCAAGCAGCTATACACTAGGATGTACTGGGACGGCGCAAGCAAATGTGTTATCGATTTTAAAATGGCTAGATCCTGTAAAGCGTCCAATTATCATCCAATCTCCAGAAAGTGAATTAAACCAATATTAAAAGGTCTATTAAAGAAGAGGGGCTAAAAACTAGCCACTCTCTTTTTTTAGGAAGGATAATGAAAAATTTGTAGAAATGTAGTATAGTATCATCAGATATCATTTAAATAGAACAGTGCTAGCAATATGCTAACAGAAGGATAGGAGTGCTTACCTTGAGCGAAAGCGAAAGAATTCAATTAAATGTAAGAATTTCAAAGGATACCTCTGCAAAGCTGGATGAAATTGTTGAGTATTACCAACAAGGCTTAAAGCTCGGTAGAATTTATAAAGGCGATGTTTTAACGGATATAATTGAAAAATCGTATGAAGTTATGAACAAGCAAAAGAAAGGAATTAAGAGATTTTAGCAGCCAATGGGTCGAGACTTTTTAATGTTTCTCGACCTTTTTTAGTACACTGAGTTGAATATTAACAGTAATTTTATTAGAATATTTAGAAAAGAATTTGAATATTTAAGTTTTGAAGGTATAATTAAATCATAACATACCAACCGGTTAGTACAAAGGTAGGTAGTTTTGAACACGCTTACATATAAATAAGTCATTTTGGAAAGAAAGGTTGGAGAAATTATGAGATTACTAGGAAAAACAGCAATTGTAACCGGTGGAGGGGGCGGAATTGGACGCTCAACCGCAATTCTTTTTGCAAAAGAGGGTGCTAAAGTAGCAGTTGCCGATATCGATTCACAGTTGGGAGAAGAAACGGTAAGCCTGATAAAAGAGGCAGGCGGCGAGGCCATTTTTGTCAAAACGGATGTTTCTGATTCAGGTCAAATTAAAGACCTAATCAATATTACTACAAATGCCTATGGAGGACTCCATATCATGTTCAATAACGCAGGCATTGGCAATTCAGAGGTAAGAAGCGTTGAGATTACGGAAGAAGAGTGGGATAGAGTAGTCGATATAAATTTAAAAGGAGTTTTCTTGGGGATTAAGTATGCTGTTCCGGAGTTAATCAAGGCGGGCGGCGGTGCGATTATTAACACTTCTAGTTTATTAGGGTTAAAAGGTCAAAAATATATGGCCCCGTATAATGCATCAAAAGCAGGAGTTGTGGTACTTACCCAAAATGCGGCTCTGGAGTATGGAAAATACAATATTCGTGTAAACGCCATTGCACCGGGAGTAATCGATACAAAAATCATTGACAACTGGAAGCAGAATGAAAGGAAATGGCCGATTATTTCTAAAGCGAATGCTCTTAGAAGAATCGGGACACCTGATGAAGTGGCGAAAGCGGTTTTATTTTTAGCATCAGATGAAGCATCCTTTGTTACAGGAACAACTCTTTCTGTTGATGGTGGAGGTCTAATCTTTTAAAAAAGATAGACTATTAATAAATTTCTGGAGGAGAAATTATGACACAAGCAAATACATGGCTGGCACAATATCCTGAATCCATTGTAAAAACGATTGAGTTTCCAAACAAAACAGTAAGTCATATTCTTCAAGAAACAGCGGAAAAATACCCAACAAATAATGCTCTATCTTTCTATGGAAAAAAGTTTACTTATCAGCAATTAAACGAACTTGTTCAATCTTTTACTTCTGCTCTTCAACAAAACCATGTTCAAAAGGGCGATCGAGTAGCGATTATGCTGCCTAACTGCCCTCAATATGTTGTTTCTTATTATGGGGCCCTTACTGCTGGGGCAATTGTAACGCAGGTGAATCCAATGTCGGTTGAACGGGAGCTTGAATATATTCTGAAGGATTCAGGTGCGGAAACCATGATTGTTTTAGATGCTCTTTATCCAAGGGCAAAGAATGTTCAAGCCAAAACTAACTTGAAGAATATCATTGTTGTCAGCTTACAGCCTGAAGGGCAGGATTTTGCACCGGATCGGAGCTTTGAAAGCTTTCTGACAGAAGGAAACGGCAATGTCCTCCCCGTTGAATTTGAACCAGAACATGATGTGGCTGTTCTTCAATATACAGGAGGAACCACCGGCAGATCAAAGGGTGCCATGCTAACACATAAAAATATCCTAGCTAATGTCATTCAGTGTTATGAATTTTTTAAACATGAATTTCAAATTGGAAAAGAACGCTGTTTAACAGTAATTCCTCTTTTCCATGTTTTTGGTATGAGTTCGTGTATGAATCTTTCAATTTATACGGCATCTGAATCCATTATGCTTCCTCGTTTTGATTTAGAAGAGGTATTAAATACAATTAAAAACGAACAGCCGACGACTTTTCCGGGTGTACCAACCATGTATGTAGCGATCACAAACCATCCGCGTGCAGAGGAATATGGAATCAGCAGCATTAAAACATGCAACAGCGGAAGTGCACCAATGCCGATTGAACTGATGCGCGAATTTGAAGGCAAAACAGGTGCAAAAATATTGGAAGGATACGGGCTTTCAGAAGCATCTCCAACCACTCACTGTAACCCTCCATTCGCGGACAGAAAACCTGGGAGTGTTGGAATTGGAGTGCCTTCCACCGAATACAAAATTGTAGATTTGGAAACGGGGACGAATGAATTACCAGTCGGAGAACTTGGAGAAGTAATCATCAAAGGCCCGCAAATTATGAAGGGATATTGGAATATGCCTGAAGAAACGGCCAATACTTTAAGGGATGGCTGGCTATATACAGGCGACATCGCTAAGGTTGATGAAGATGGATACCTTTATATCATTGACAGAAAGAAAGATATGATTATTGCGAGCGGTTATAATATTTATCCGCGAGATATTGAAGAGGTACTTTACGAACATCCTGCTGTCCAAGAGGCAGTTGTGATTGGGGTCCCAGACCCATACAGAGGCGAAGATGTAAAGGCTGTCATCGTCCTAAAAGCTGGTAAAAAAGCTACAGATGAGGAAATCAGGCAGTATTGCAAGCAAAACCTGGCAGTCTATAAAGTTCCACGTATTGTAGAATTCCGTGAGCAATTACCTAAAACAGGGGTCGGTAAAATCCTTCGCCGCACCTTAAGGGAAGAAGCTGTAAATAAATAAGATAAAAGTCATTGTTAATCTTTTACTTTTTGATTAGAGCGGAAGGTGCGAAGACTCCTGCGGGAGGCTCCCCGAACCGCTCGCGCCTGGAGCGCAAATCGACAGACAACTTAAACAAAACAATTTAATGCCTACAGATTAATAATCCAAATGAATGTCTTGGAAAAAAACTTATTATTCAAAGATGGATTATAAAGGAGAGATAGAGAATATGGTATAATTTCCAGTAGACATTTAAGATTGCGAGGACATTTAGGTGAAAGAGAAAATAACAGAACAAAGCATCCGATTATTCGAAAAAAAAGGGTTTAGTGAGACATCGATTCAAGATATCGTAGATACTCTTGGGGTGACTAAGGGAACCTTTTACTATTATTTTTCTAGTAAAGAAGAACTATTAATGGATATCCACCTTGGTTATATTGAGGATTTACTGAATCGACAAGAAAAAATCATTCATGATAAATCCAAGACATATAAAGAAAAATTATTTGAAGTTGTATACATGCTCATTTCGGATATTGAGACAAGAGGATTGGCAGCAAAGATATTTTTCAGAGAAATGAAAAATATAAGTGAAGACCGCCGAGCCATCATTATTCCAAAACGAAATGAATTCAGATTAAATATTGAAGAATTAATCAAGTCTGGCATGGAGGCAGAGGAATTTCGCCCCGATCTGAATGCAGCGATACTCGCCTTCGGCATACTCGGGATTACCAACTGGAGTTACCATTGGTTTAATCCAGAGGGAAATTGCTCTGACCGTGAAGTTGCCGAGATTTTTGTCGAAATGATTTTAAAGGGAATTCAAATAAATTAACGAAAAATTGAGAGAGGGTTTTATAAAAGCAATACTCTCTCTTTTTTTAGCTAAGTTAACATACTAACTGGTTAGTATTGATTGAATTTTAAAATTTCAAAGAAGGAGTGAACCTTTTTATGGCTCAATATATTACTGTTGAAAAAGAAAATAACATTGCGATTGTTACATTGAATCGCCCTCCGTTAAATGTGTTAAGTAAACAGGTTTTTCATGAATTGCACCTTGCGTTTCAAGAATTGAAGGATGACTTAGGGGTTGTAGCTGTTTTAGTGACGGGTGCGGGCGATAAGGCATTTGCTGCTGGAGCGGATATTAAGGAATTCCCGCAAATGATGGGCAACCCAAATATGAAACAAAATGTAAGGAACAGTCATATTGCATTGAATTTTATTGATGAATTTCCAAAGCCAACTATTGCCGTATTAAATGGCCTAACTTTTGGCGGAGGCTGTGAGCTGGCGCTAGCATGTGACATCCGAATTGCCGAGGATCATGCGCAAATTGGACTGCCTGAAATCAAACTTGGCTTGTTCCCTGGCGGAGGAGGGACCCAGCGGCTTCCTAGATTAGTTGGAGAAGCGAAAGCAAAGGAATTAATGTTTACTGGCGATCCCATTTCTGCACAGGAAGCCGAAAAAATCGGCCTTGTAAATCGTATTGTCCCAAGCGGTGAAGGATTGACTAGTGCAAAAGAATTGTCGAAGAGAATTTCTAGGCATTCGTTGCAGGCGCTTTCCCGCATAAAAAAATCAGTTGATGAAGGGTTAAACCAGTCCCTGACTGACGGGATCGAACTTGAGGCTGCTCTATTTGCAGAAATTTTCCAAACAGAGGACATAAAAGAGGGAGTACAAGCATTTCTTGAAAAAAGAAAACCTGTTTTCCAGCATCGATAAGCAGAAAAATATGTGCTGATAAGTCTGAATTTTCTAAAATGTAAGGAGGGAAAATATGCCTCAACAAATGAATAAAGATACTATTCCTGTTCGAAAAGGGGAAGAATTGAATCTTCCTGTACTAGAAAAATATTTACACGAGAATATTAAGTCTCTGCCAAAGTCGCCGCTAACGGTTTTGCAATTTTCCGCCGGTCACTCGAACTTGACCTATCAATTAAAAATGGGCGATTGGGAGGCTGTCTTGCGCCGACCTCCACTTGGGCCGGTTGCACCGAAAGCTCATGATATGGAGCGGGAATTTAGAATTCTATCCGAGCTTAACCCCATCTTTTCTGCGGCACCAAAACCGATTCTCTTTTCAGATAATCAGGAAATTGTCGGGAGTACCTTTTTTATCATGGAAAGAAAGAATGGAATTGTTTTAGATACTTCTTTTCCTGATGGTATAAAGGTATCACCAGAACTTTGCAAACAAATTTCTGAAATAATGGTTGATAATCTAGTGAAATTGCATTCTCTTAATTACAAAGAAACAGGACTTACTGAAATTAGTAAGCCTGATGGGTTTATGGAGAGACAGGTGCTTGGCTGGATTGGGCGGTATGAGAGAGCAAAGACAGATGAAATTGAACAGGTTGATTCTTTAAAACTTTGGCTTACGAATCATATCCCCAAACACTCTGAGGCTGCTATTATTCATTATGATTATAAATTGAATAATACGATGCTTAATGAGAATTTCACCGAAATGGTAGGTTTATTTGATTGGGAGATGACGACGGTTGGGGATCCGCTTGCTGATCTTGGGGCGGCGATGAGTTATTGGAATCTTCCAGATGATCCAGAAACCTTGAAAAAGGGAGATGGCAAGAATCCAGTTACCGCCGTTCATGAAGGATTTTTTACCCGAAAAGAATTCATTGAGTTATATGCGAAAAAGAGTGGCAGGGATGTCTCTAATTTGCACTTTTATTTAACGTTTGCCTACTTTAAGCTTGCAGTCATTTGCCAGCAAATCTATTTCCGTTATAAAAAAGGGCAGACAAGTGACAGCCGATTTGCCAATTTAAATAATTACGTCAAAGGTTTAATTCAGCATGCAACCATGGTTGCTAATGAAGAATTGTAGGAGGGCTTGATGATGAGATTTTCACAAACCATTGCACTAATTACAGGTGCAGGAAGCGGGATAGGAAGGGCTGCAGCAATTCGGCTGGCGAGTGAAGGGGCCAAGGTGATCTTAGTCGGCAGAACGAGAAGCAAGCTTGAAGAAACTGCCGCTGAAATTAATCAAAAAAGCCGAATTCCATTGGCGGAGGTATTTACAGCGGACTGTACGGATGCGGAAGATGTCGAGGAATTAGCGGAATATGTCCAGCAGCATTATGGCGACCTTCATGTCCTCGTGAATAACGCTGGAGGATCTCGTCATGGAAATATTTTGGAAATGTCTGAACAGGACTGGGACTGGGTTCAGGGTGTAAACCTTAAAAGCGTATTTCTCGTTTCAAAGACCCTAGGAAAAATAATGGTTGAAGGTGCCAAAAAAGAGGAGCATAACCGCGCCATTGTCAATGTTGCCTCCTTATCGGGACATCAAGCTGGGGCAGAAATTCCTCATTATAGTGCGGCCAAAGCAGGCGTCATTAATTTTACCAGAGCACTCGCATTAGAAATGTCGCAATATGGAATACGTGTAAACTCAGTCTCACCGGGATTTGTTGAGACGCCTCTAACGGTACGTGGTCTGCAAAATGATCGTTTTGTAAAAGCCATTCAAAGAAATACTGCATTAAAAAGAGTAGGCATCCCAGAGGAAATTGCCAATGTCATTGCTTTTGCTGCCTCAAGTGAAGCTTCCTATA
This sequence comes from Neobacillus sp. NRS-1170, assembly GCF_050468025.1. Lineage (NCBI taxonomy): Bacteria > Bacillati > Bacillota > Bacilli > Caryophanales > Bacillaceae > Neobacillus > Neobacillus sp. NRS-1170. Next base: position 59,454 of record NZ_JBITPF010000071.1, read on the forward strand.
TGACGGGAACTGATTTGCTTGTAGATGGCGGCTGGCTGATAAAATAAAAAATACTAGAGAGGAAGATAAGATTTGACTAACGAACATTTATTAATTGAAAAATTAGGTCCTGTATTATCATTAACATTAAACCGCCCTGAAAGCTTAAATGCGTTTAGTCCAGAAATGATTTTAGGGTTGAAGGATGCCCTACGTAATGCTCAAAATGATGAAGATGTACAGGTAATTATTTTATCTGGCTCAGGCCGTTCGTTCAGTGCAGGCGGGGATGTTAAAAACATGGGGCAAGCGAAAGGTGTGCAAGTATATGAGCATATCGGTAAACTCAATGAATTGATTTTATTGATGAAAGAAACGGAAAAGCCGATTATTGCTGCAGTTCACGGCTTTGCCGCAGGTGCTGGTTTCAATTTAGCCCTTGCATGTGACCTGATTGTTGCAGCAGATGATAGTAAATTTGCTCTAAGCTTTTCACAAGTAGGTTTGATTTCTGATGGCGGAGGTTCCTATCATTTGCCGCGCTTAATCGGGCCGCATCTCGCTAAACAATTTTTCTTTACAGCAGAGCCTATTCCAGCTGAACGGCTCCATCAATTAGGGGTCATAAATTTTCTATTCCCACTAGAAAAACTTCAGGAGGAAACGACAAAGCTTGCGTTGAAATTAGCAAATGGTGCCGGAAAAGCATTCGGAAAGCAGAAAAAATTAGTCGATCAAGCATTCACTTCCTCATTAGAAGAAATTCTTGAGCAGGAGCGCCTGATTCAAGTGTTAATGGTTGAAACAGAGGACCATAAGGAAGGCATCACGGCCTTTAAAGAAAAGAGAAAACCAGCATTTAAAGGAAAGTAGGAATGTAGGATGAAGGCAGTTCAACTAACAGAATTCGGCGGACCTGAGGTACTTAAATTAATAGATTTGGAAAAACCGGTACCAAAGGGTCATGAAGTATTAATCGAAGTTAAGGCAATTGGAGTTAATTATGCGGATACGGCACGAAGGGAGGGGCAGTATGTCATACCGACTCCACTTCCATTTATTCCAGGTGCAGAAATTGCTGGGGTGGTTGTCGAAGTGGGCGAGAAGGTAACAAAAGTAACACCAGGTACAAGAGTTGTAACCCTAATTGAATCAAATGGGTATGCAGAATTTGCGATAGCAGATGAACGGTCGCTTATTCCACTTCCGGAGCAGTTGGATTTCCGCACTGCGGCCGCCTTGCCTCTTCAGGGCTTAAGTGCCTACCATATTTTAAAAACGATGGGTCGATTAGAAAAAGGAGAAAGTGTCCTCGTTCATGCAGCAGCAGGAGGGGTTGGTACGATTGCTGTACAGCTCGCCAAGCTTTTTGGAGCTGGAAAGGTCATCGCAACAGCCAGTTCAGCTGAAAAATTAGAGCTGGCACGTGAAATGGGTGCGGATGTTCTTATTAATTATACAGAATCGGACTGGGAAAAGCAGGTGCTTGAGGCAACAAACGGAAAAGGGGTAAATGTTGCACTAGAAATGGCTGGCGGGGAGATTTTTCATAAAACCGTAAGATGCCTCGCCACGTTTGGCCGTCTTGTAATTTTCGGGGTAGCCAGCGGTGAACAGCCTAAATTTTATCCTTCTTCTTTAATGGCTAGAAATCAATCGGTCATTGGATTCTTTCTGCCTCAAATTATGAGAAAGCCAGAATTGCTGCAGCCAAGTTTGGTAGAATTATTGTCTTATTTAGGGCAAGGGAAGCTTAAGCTTACAATTGGCGGGGTATTCCCACTTTATGAGGCAGCCAAAGTCCATACTTTGCTGCAATCGAGAAAAACCCAAGGTAAATTGATTTTGGAACCGTAATAACAGGAGTCAATGCAGTAGAACTTTTTGCAGGTGCACCAGCAAAGGTTTTTAATAAAACAAAAGGGCCTGGACAAAAGTCCAGGTTTTTTTGTTTCTGAAAATATTAATAAACTATGAACAAAATATTAATTAGTAAAGAAGAATTGGGCAGAACGTTTGATATGTAAAAAATTTCGATTACACTAGGAGAAAGACCAGTTTTTAGGCAAGGAGATGACGTTATTTTGAAAATATTAGTGATAGAAGATAATAAAAGTGTCTGCTCGATGATTGAAATGTTTTTTGCAAAAGAAGGAATCGATGGAGAATTTGTCAATGACGGAATTGAAGGATATAACCGTTTTAAAAAAAGCACTTGGGATGCCTTGATTGTGGATTGGATGCTGCCTGGTATGGACGGTGTCAGCATTTGCCGCAAAATCAGAGAGGAAAAGTATACCGTTCCGATTATCATGTTAACGGCAAAGGATAGTGAGTCAGATCAAGTACTTGGTCTTGAAATGGGGGCAGATGATTATGTTACCAAACCATTTAGTCCACTTACATTAATGGCGAGAATTAAAGCGGTAACCCGCCGCTTTCAAGCACAAGTGCCAAATGAGCGCCATGATTTCCTGCAGACCGAACATTTTAAGGTGAATAAAACGACAAGAGAGGTCATTATAGATGGCTCACAAATTACAAATCTGACTCCAAAAGAATTCGATTTATTGTATTATTTGGTGGAACATCCCCGCCAAGTATTCTCAAGAGAGCAATTACTTGAAAGAGTTTGGGGCTACCAATTTTATGGTGATGAACGTACCGTCGATGTTCACATTAAACGGTTGCGGAAAAAGGTTGAAACCACCTCGCAGCCATTCTTCCATACTGTTTGGGGAGTAGGTTATAAATTCGATGACTCAATTAAAGCAGACGAAATTTAGGTATTTTTACCAGCAGTTTTTCAGCCATATCAGTATTATCATTGTCGCATTTTTAATATTGAGTATTTTGTTTGCCCACTATGTTGAAAATTTGGTGTATTCGAACAAAGCAGAAGAGCTGAGTTCATACGGTAAGGCGATATTAAAAGATATAAAAGAGAATCCATACGCAACCGACCAGACCATCAATCGATATAGCAGTGTTTTGGCAGCCAGAAAAATGAGCTTTAGTATGTTTGACCAGGATGGCAATTTATATTTGGTGAGTAAAAATGGTCCTACTATAAAAGGCTTATCGAAATCCGAATGGGAAAAAATAAAAAATGGTCAAACAATCATCATTCCGATTGATTATAGAAGATTTGGTCAGGATGGAGTAACATTTGTCGTATTGCCCTATATAGAAAATAAGAAATTTTATGGAGGAATTTTATTAACCTCCCCAATCAGCGGATCAAGTGCTATGATCCATCAAATTAATAAATTTTTATTATATACGATTTTAATTGCATTTGGTGTTTCTTTCTTACAAAGCTGGTTTTTGTCACGAATACATGTTATTCGCATCAAAAGGCTGCGGGAAGCTGCCTCACTTGTGTCTGCTGGACACTATCAGGTTCATGTACATTCTTCTAATTTTGATGAAATTGGAGAATTAGCCAATGATTTTAATCATATGGTGGATAAAATTAATGCTTCCATGGAGGAAATCGAAAGTTTGGAGAACAGGCGACGGCAATTTATGGCCGATGTTTCGCATGAAATGCGTACGCCTCTAACCACCATCAGCGGTGTAGTTGAAGGGTTGAAAAATGATATGATTCCAGAGGAAGATAAAGAGCGGGGCATCAACCTCGTTAGTCAAGAGGCCAAAAGACTGATTCGATTAGTCAATGAAAATTTAGATTATGATAAAATTCGTTCCAATCAAATCCAGTTATTTAGAGAAGACATCCAGCTCCTGGAAGTTCTCGAAATTATTCAAGAGCAATTAGACCTCCAGGCGGAGGAAAAAAAGAATCAAATTGTCGTAGAGGCTGATCCGGATGTGTTTGTCAATGCCGACTATGATCGCTTAATCCAAATTTTAATTAATATTACCAAAAATAGCATCCAATTCACCTCGGATGGTACCATTTGGTTAAAGGGCCGCTACGAGGATGACTCCACGATTATAGAGGTGGAAGACACTGGAATTGGTATTGATCCAAGTGAAGTTGAAAATATTTGGCGCCGGTTTTATAAAGCTGATATTTCCCGGACCAGCAACCCATATGGAGAGTTCGGCCTAGGTCTTTCAATCGTAAAACAGCTGGTCCTACTTCATAATGGTGAAATTAATGTTACAAGTGAAAAAGGAAAAGGAACCAAATTCGTCATACAATTCAAAAATAATTAAAAAAGCCTCGGCAATTGTCGGGCTTTTTTTATTTTTTTCTTATAATTTTCCTAAACTCGTTAAAGTTTGTTAATAATTTCTTAAGATTTGTCGTTTAAAGTGGAATTAAGATAAAGAACAAGCCTAAAGGAGAGGAATTGAAATGGAATTTAAAGATACAAATGAATTCGAAAAAGATCAAACCCATTCATCAACTGAGAATAACAATACCGAATTACCAAATATGGCGGAAGAACGAATCCAATCAGTAGACGCTACCTTCCCTGTTGAGGAGCAAGAGTCAGCAGCATCTGAGAAAAAGGATGAAAATACAGAAATCAAAGAAAATGTAATGGCAGGTCAAACACGTACAGCAGTCCAAACTGATAAAAATAAAAAAAGCTATGTGAAGGGCTTTGCCACTACTATCGCCGCAGGTGTAATCGGATCGGTTTTGACGTTAACTATTCTGCCACATACAGATTATTTAAAAAACTATTATGGTACTGATCAGTACCAAGCTGTTACAGCTTCGAATTCGAACACTCAGGTTAAGGAGGTTTCCGCAAAGCCAACAGTCAAGACAACTGGTTCCATTGCGGATACGGTTGAAAAAGTATCGAAGGCGATCGTTGGAATTGTTAATTATCAGCAGCAACAAAATAATTTCTCCGACAGCCCTAATTCCTCTCAAAGCGTGGAAAGCGGCTCAGGTTCCGGGGTTATTTTTCAAAAAAATAATAATATCGCTTATATCGTAACCAATAACCATGTTGTAGAAGGGGCATCGAAGCTTGAAATTTCCTTATATGATGGTCAGAAGACAACGGCAGAGGTTGTTGGTACGGATGCCTTAACCGATCTTGCCGTCTTAAAAATTGATGCAAAATATGTGACAGCAACGGCTGACTTTGGAGACTCCTCGACACTTCGTCCAGGCGACCAAGTATATGCGATTGGAAATCCGCTGGGGCTTGATTTGTCCAGAACCGTTACACAAGGTATTGTCAGTGCAACCAACCGCAGCATTTCCGTATCGACCTCAGCCGGAAATTGGGATACAAATGTAATCCAGACAGATGCTGCCATCAACCCAGGAAACAGCGGTGGTGCTTTAATTAATCCAAACGGTCAAGTAATAGGAATCAATAGCTTAAAAATTTCTGAGAGCGGGGTGGAAGGATTAGGATTCGCGATTCCAAGTAACGATTTGATCCCAATTGTGAATCAATTAATTAAAAATGGGAAAATTGATCGTCCATACCTTGGTGTCGGATTAGCGGACCTGGATCAGGTTCCACAAATGTATTACCAGAACCTTCCTAATAATGTCAATAAAGGTGTGCTAGTCATGAATATTGACCCGAATTCAGCTGCGGCCCGAGCAGGATTCCAGCCGAAGGATTTAATCGTTTCCATGAATGGAACAGCAATTGCTAATTCCTCCGAATTAAGAAAATATCTATATACGAAAGTAAAGATTGGAGATGAAATTAAATTTGAAGTGTATCGTGATGGAAAACTGCAAACCTTAAAAGTAAAATTATCCTCAAATACAACAGACTGATTTGAGGCAAGTTAACACCAAAGATTTTTTTAAGAGGTGTGACAATGAATCGGGTTGGTAAATATGCAGCCAGTGAACATGCAGACGATATTGAGCTGATGAATATGGTGTTTGAGCTTCCTGAAAAGGATAAAATGCTAATGTGGTCAGAGGGCTATATTGATCTCGTGATTGAGAAATTACCGATTTATGCCCAGGATATTTTGGAGAATCGCAAGGAAAAGTGGGAAGATACCAAGATTTATTATGAAACACAGCTAAAACAAATTTTGAACGATGAGGAATTTAAGAATATAATGAAGGGCGAACGGAAGGAGTTCGCTCTTTTCGTAAAGGAGTGGTATCCTGAATTCCAATCACTGCTTTTTTTAATCTATGATGGGAATATTAAGGATAAGGATTTGCGGAAGTTTGTTTATCGGAGAAGGTTTGGAACTCGTAAAAAGTATCTCCATTAAATCAGAAAATTGGGGCTTGCAAATCATTAAGGGAAAAATTACAATGGAAATAACTTGATTAGAAACGGAGGTGGGGAAGAGATGAAACGTTCAATTTTTGCACGCTTGTTATGGCTTGAAGCCCTTAATATTTATCGTGCAATTTTTCATAAAGCAGTTGTCCAAGGGGGTAGTCTGCCCTTTTTTCGAAACTGCATAGTGAAATTTGAACGATAACACATCTCTTTACCCACAATATATTGGTATAAAGAGGGTGCAGACGCACTCTTTTTATTTGCCTTTTTATCTGCTGCGGGAGGAATAGATGCCCGTGGCTTTTTTATATTTAGATGTGTTCATCGAATTTTTAATTAAAGGAGAATGAACATGATTGTTTGCAGTGTTAACCATATATCGAAATCGTTTGGCGGAAATATGATTTTTAAAGATTTATCCTTTGAGGTACATGAAGGCAGCCGCATAGGCTTAGTAGGCCGCAATGGCAGCGGCAAAACTACTTTATTAAAATTACTCGCCCAACAGGAAACTGTTGATGAGGGAGTTATTCATTGGAAAAAGGGACTCAAAATCGGCTACTTGGCACAAATTCCTGATTTCGAGAACCTGAACGTTAAGGAAGTTTTGAAAACGGCTTTCGAACAATTAACAAAAATGGAAGCGAAGTTAAAACAATTAGAGCTAGAGATGGGGCAGGTAATGGCTCCAGAAAAATTGCAAAGATTAATTGAGCAGTATGGAATGCTTCAGGATGATTTTATTTTAAATGGCGGCTATGAGATGGATGCTCTAATGGACCGTGTGGCGAATGGCTTAAATATTTCGGATTTACTTGTGAAGCCTTTTTCACTTTTAAGCGGCGGTGAGAAAACGAAGGTTGGTCTTGGTCTGAGTTTATTGAAAAATCCAGAATTATTATTACTTGATGAGCCAACCAATTATTTAGACTTGATGGCTATTGAGTGGTTAGGCTCCTTCTTAAAGGATTACAAAGGCACAATTATTCTTATCTCCCATGACAGGTACTTCTTAGATGAAGTAGTCAACAAGGTTTTTGAGATGGAAGATGGAGAAATTGATTTATACCATACGAATTTTAGTAACTATGTCAAAGAAAAAGAAGAACGGCTGTTAAGAGAATTCCAAGAGTACCAAGAGCAGCAGAAGAAAATTAAAAAGATGAAGGAAGCCATAAAGCGGCTGCGGGACTGGGCTAACCGCTCTAATCCTCCAAGCGCTGCACTTCATAAGCGTGCGACTAATATGCAGCGGGCGCTTGATCGCATCGAAAAATTAGAACGTCCGAAAATGGAAGTTAAGAAAATGGGAATTGATTTCGAAGCGAATGACCGGAGTGGAAAAGATGTCATCATCCTCGAGAATGTTTCAAAAAGCTTTGGCAGCCGCAGGCTTTTTGATGAAGTAAACATGCTTGTTCAATACAAGGATCGAACGGCAATTGTCGGTGAAAACGGGACAGGAAAGTCGACAGTTTTAAAAATGATTTTACAAGAATGTGAGGCGGATAATGGTGTTGTTAAGGTAGGTAGTAATGTGAAGATTGGCTATTTATCGCAGCATGTATTTGCTGATATTGGCGATGATCAACTGATTGATGTTTTCCGCTCTGAAGTCAAAGTGAATGAAGGTGAGGCCCGTCATATCTTAGCCAGATTCTTATTCTACGGGCCTGCGGTCTTCCGGAAGGTGAAGCAATTAAGCGGCGGAGAAAGAATGCGCCTTCGTCTTGCACAGCTAATGTACCAAGATATTAACCTTTTGATTTTGGATGAACCGACTAATCATTTGGACATTGATTCCTGTGAGGTTTTGGAGGAAGCGCTTGAACAATTTAACGGCACTATTTTAGCTGTCTCCCATGATCGTTATTTTCTCAACAAACTGTTTAATAAAATTTATTGGCTGCAGAATGGGACTGTTCACTTTTTCGATGGGAACTATGATTGGGCAAAAGAAAAGCTACCTGCCTACGTATGTGATTCAGCCGTTATCCCTGTCCCAGCTCCTCCTTTGAGAAAAATGAAGGAAATTATAAATGAAAAGCCGAAAAATTTGGATGACCTTGAAGAAATGATCGAACAAATCGAAATGAATATCCATTTGTTACAAAAACAAATGGAATCAGAAAGTGATCTTTCTTTACTGCAAAGAATTTATTCTGAATTAGAAATGCTAGAAATTGAGCGTGAACAGCTCTATCAGCAGCTGGATGAAGTTGTATAACATCAGCAGACTGGTAAAGAATGTGCAAGTGTATATACAATCTTTGGTCGAGCCGTATTTAAAAGCGGCTCTTTTTTTGTTATGGAAAATAGGCTTCTCTAAATAAGAAGTTTTCCGTATAATTGTGTAGGGTTTTCTTTTTAAAGGTGGTTTTGAAATGGTTTCTAATTTTTCTATCTTCCAAGTTCTTTTTCTGCTAATCACGACGATATTAGGAGTGGTCTGTTCAATCATTTACCATCAGCCGCTTGTTATTGGTTTTATGCCAGGTTTTCTTGTTTTGGTATATTTAGCAATCCAAAAAGGCATGTCAATAAAGCAGACACTAAAAATTAGTTCTAACGGAGTTTACAAAACCAGAATTGTCATCATCATTCTCTTCCTTGTTAGTTTTTTACTTCCGTCCTGGTATTTATCGGGAACGATTGGTCAAATGGTAAAAGTGGCCCTTAACTTTATTAATCCACAGCATTTTTTGGTTCTCTCATTTCTTGTTGCTCTCGTCTTTTCGATGCTTCTTGGGACAACTGTTGGAACCTTAAGTGCCATTGGAGTTCCGATATTGGGTACAGCGATGGTTTTGCACTTACCAATAGAAGTTGTGGCGGGAGCATTAGTCTCAGGTGCTTTTGTAGGGGATCGGACTTCGCCGTTTTCTAGTGCCCATCAACTTCTATCCCACACCGTTGAACTGACTGTTAAAAAGCAATGGAAGTCTATGCTTTTGTCAACGATAATCGCTGTCCTCGGTTCCTTTTGTTTTTATGCTTTCTTCGATTTACAAAGTTATGGGGATGGAAAAATTAATCCGGCGCATTTCGACTGGAATCAGCTTTCTTGGATTAAGTTTACCCCACCATTGGTGTTAATCATATTGGTTCTTTTTCGAATAAGTATAATTTATGCATTTATATCTAGTATTCTATCGGCAGCCGTTATTGCTTTAGCAGAGGGAACTCATTTTTCCAAATTAGTAAATGCCTTTTGGCATGGCATTGATGGCCTTGGCGGCGGTTTAATTCATATGTACGAATTGCTGCTGTTTCTCGCTTTGGCAGGTGCTTATAATGGCTTGTTAGAGGAATTGAATGTCATACAGCCTTATTTAGATAAATGGCTGAAATCCTCAAGGTCCTTAATAGGCGATACTGTAAAAACACTGATCGCAACACTGATTATCACATTCGTTGCGGCTAATCAAACACTCCCTATCATTTTAACTGGGAGGTCCTTTTTACCTCATTGGTCTTCTAAATACGGAAATGAAGAATTAGCAAGGGTAATGGGGGATTCGACGATGCTCTTTCCGGGTATGGTTCCATGGAGTGTATTAGCTATTATGTGCAGCACAATTGTCGGGATTCCGTTACTTGGTTATTTACCGTATGCGATTTTTTTATGGATTCTGCCTATATTAACGATTCTTCTTTCGATTGTAAAGCAATATCGTAAATCGAAGGAAAAGCGGATTGTTGCTGCTTAAAACGGAGTCTCTATGGGGCTCTGATTTTTTTTGCTTGATCTGTTAAACTTGGTTGTTGATTTGCGCTCCAGGTACTTCGCGCACCTTAAGGCGTGCCGGGGAGCCTCCTCGGCGCTTATGCGCCTGTGGGGTCTCCCCAGCCCCGTACTCCCGCAGGAGTCTTCGTGCCTTCCGCTCCAATCAACAGTGTTAATAAATCAGCAGCGGACATTAATCCTTCCGAATGAAGTCTCATTTTTAAACATATAAGTGGTATTAAAGAAATGGGACAAGGGATGGTTGGATGTTAAAAAAAATAGTAATTCTAGGCTTTGGGAGCACCATGATCGGAATAGGGGTAAACGGATTTATTCTTCCTTTTCATTTGATAAATGGCGGCTTTTTTGGCATAAGTCTCTTGGCCAATTATTTGTGGGGGTTAAAAGTTGGCCTCACATTTATATTCTTAAATATTCCCGTTTACATCTATGCCTTTAAATATGAACCTGATTATTTTGTGAACGGTTTAGCGGGGGCATTGGTATCTGGATTTATGCTTGATTTTCTAATACCATTAAATGGAAGAATTCACTTGCCTATTTTAAGCAGTATTATTATTGGAGCGGTTGTTATTGGTTTTGGTGTTGGCTTTATGCTGCGAAATCATATTAGCCCCGGCGGGATGGATTTGCTTGCGCTTTTAATGGCAAAAAAGACTAAAGTGAATGTTGGGGTAATTTGTTTAGCAATAGATGCAGTTATTATAACAACTGGATTATTACTTCTTAAAGATGCCAGGCTTCTTTACTCACTTGGAATTGTTTCGATTATTGGGTTATTTGCTTGTGTCATTACGACGGTCCGTAAAGTAGAGAAATAAACGAATTTTTTGATAAAATGAGATTATCTACCATCAAGGAGAATGAAATGAACCCAATAAGCGATCATCTAAAAGAAAATTTAAAGATTTTATTTGTCGGTTTTAATCCAAGTATTCGTTCAAGTGATCTCGGTCACCATTATGCCAATCCCAATAATCGTTTTTGGAAAATTATTTATGAAGCAGGTTTAACCCCTCGGAAATATGAGGCTGCCGAAGATTATACACTTTTAGAATTAGGTTACGGATTCACGAATATTGTTCAAAGACCGACAAAGGCCGCGGATGAAATAAAGAAGGAAGAATACATGGAGGGTAGAGAAATCTTAAAACTGAAGATTGCTAAATTTAAGCCGAAAATAGTTTGTTTTGTTGGGAAAGGCGTTTATCAGGAGTATAGTGGACGTAAAGCGGCCCCCTGGGGGGTTCAAGAAGAAGCTGTTGTGCCAGGGACGATTGATTTTGTAGCACCGTCTTCAAGTGGATTAGTAAGAATGCGGCTTGAAGAAATCGTTGAGATATATAAAATCCTATCTGAATTAAACATCGACGGTTAAAGTTGACCGTCGATGTTTTATTTAGATTATCATTTTTCGAACTTCTTATGATAATGGGACAAAGTCAATAGCGGAAAAATATAACGGTAGCTGTGGTAATGAATATAAAAACCGCCCGCCATTCCTTGTCCTTTAGGGTAGTCCGTGGTCCAATCTGATTGTTCCAACGAATCTAGTAAATATTTAATTCCTTTTTCAATAGCTGCGGTCGTTTTTTCGGAAACAGAAATCAAAGCATCTAGGGCCCAGGCTGTATGTGTCAAGGTGCTTGCGCGTAAAGGGACATATATTTTTTTGTTGTCGCTATGGCAAGATTCTCCCCAGCCGCCATCTCCATTCTGAATACTGCGCAGCCATTTAACGGCATTTTGAATAGCAGGATGACTCCTCGGTACATTCACTGCTAATAATCCTGTAACGGCAGCCCATGTCCCATATATATAACAAATTCCCCAGCGGCCATACCAGGAGCCATCCTTCTCTTGATTCTTAAAAAGCCATTTTACGCCTTTTTGGATGGCGGTATGATCATGTGGAAGATTCGTATAATTCCCGAAGAATTCTAAGGTTCTTCCGGTAATATCTGCACAAGTTGGGTCTGTTAATAGAAACTCTCCTTTTTCAATTGGTAAAAATTCAAATACCTTTGTATTCGTATTTTTTTCAAAGCCGGCCCAGCCGCCATCGTCGTTTTGCATCGATAAAACCCAGCGGATTCCCCGCTCCCAAGCTGCAAGATCAGTTGGTAAGCTTCTTGAAAACGATCTGAGCGAAGCGGTTGTGTCATCAACATCCGGATTAATGGTATTAACATCGGAAAAACCCCAGCCGCCAGGCAGGCTAGAAGGGTTATGAATCACCCAATCTCCGAATTTTTTATGCTGCCGTTTAAGGAGGTAATCATTGGCTTTTGTTACTATCGAATCTTCAGGAGGAACACCTGCTGATTGTAAGGTGAAACTAATTAACGATGTATTCCACACATCCGCGGTGGTATATTGCATATGAGGCAAGCCATTAATTTCACATTTCATTGCGCGGATTCCTTCTAAAGCTTTTACAATAACAGGATCTGTTTTTTTATATCCAAAAGAAAGTAAAGCGAAAATCATCAAAAAGGTGCAGCTGTAATAACTGTATAACGTGCCATCTGGTTCAAGGTGGTCAAGCATATACTTTTTCGCCCGTTCAATCGCTAAATTACGAAGCTGTTCGGGTAGACCAATTAAGCTTTTGACCCCATCTTCAATAACAGATAGCAGGGATCTTAACTCAGAGGAGCGGACCCATTGGTCCTCACTATACCGATGTAAATGCAAATCAGTAAGATTCGGGCTTTTTTCAGTCATGATTGAAAATTTCTTACTAGCAAGTATCATAATCGGAGTCAGGTTTGCTCTGCCAAAAACGGAGAAGGAATAAAAATTGATTGGAAATTTGTGCGGTAAAAGAAGCACTTCAATCGGCAACGGTGAAAATGCCGGCCATTTGTATTGACCGGTTAAAGCAAGCATGATTTTTGTAAACATACTGACATCTTCCAAGCCGCCGTTTGCTAAAATAAACCTTTTAGCAGCTCTCAGCTGTTTGTCTTCGTCACTGTAAAATCCCGAATAAAGAAGCGCATAATATGCCTCTACGGTTGACGATAGATTCCCTTCACCCTCATCGTAAAATAGCTTCCACGAACCGTTTTTTTCCTGCCTGCTTAAAATTCTCCTCGCTAGCCCTTGTATTAATTCCTCATCATTTAATTCCAATGACCGTAATAAAATAATCATATAGGCATCTGTTGAAAGGCCTGTTTCAAATGGATAATTCCATGAACCATCGGGAGATTGGTCTTTTCTCAGCATTTCGATCAGCCACTCAATGCCTTTTCTAGTCTCCAACATCTGAAATCATCATTCCTCTCCCATAAAAATATTCTCATCTATACATATTCGTATCGGAGGATGAGAATTCATAAGGGAGGTTACGAGCTATTTTTTTTATAAGGAATCGGGAAAAGACACCATTGGAAAGCATCCGAGACGAATTAAGAAGGAAAATCAAATCTCCATCTTCCTCCAAACAAATATCGAAGAGTGAAAGAGTTTTTTTAGAACAAATAAGAAGCAAAACAGCGGAACAAAATCTCAACAATGTAACAAGGACGAAAGCTTACCTTGATTTTTATCTGCAGCATCCGGAAATCCATTGGGCATTTTTAGGCCACATGGTTTCCCGAAATGGCGGCTACAACATGACCGATCTAAAAGGTGAATTTCTTGTCCGATTGATGGCAAGAAAAGATAGGGAAACTTTTTTTACTTTTTTGGAACGAGGGAATTGGCTGATTTTTCAAGACGTCTATCCGCAATTTTTACTTTATGAAGAAAGCGTAAGGCAGAATAAACCATTATTTCACTTGCTTCCTTCTTTAAATATATCCACTTTCATGGAGACCATTTGGAATCATTTTTGGAGGGAGCAATGCACTTACATTCTTGCAATTGCGATGGTCATCAATGAGCAGAGTTACTTAGAACAAAGAGTGGTGAAAAATCCGCTTTATCAAAAAGAAGTATTAAGCAAATTTGAGTTTCTTCTCCAGGATTGGCTTTCCTTTAATCACATTCTCTTTCCTTATGGAAAAAAGAACCTTTGCGGGCAAACCCTTCATCAATTTGAATCTCTGAATGAACGGATTTTACTTGGAAAAAGGTTATATTCCATTCTTTTTAAAGATAAAGACCATTTAGAGCAAACGGTGGAATGGGCAAAAAGAACTCCACATACCAGTTCAAGAAAAGATTACTGGCCTGATATTTTTAACAGCGTGAATGAAGGAATTCCTGGTTTTGCTTATCAACTTCGATTAAAATCCTGTCAGTTAAAAAGCGGGGCACGAAAAATATACAGTCCAACCCTTGAAAACGCTTGGAAAAATGTGACGCATAATGAAGCTGAAAAAGGGGATTGGTTTCGTGATTACCGTGTGGCTGATTATTTAGCAGAGGAGACCGAAATTATTAATGGGGAGATTGTGAATGAATACTGTAAAACACTTGAACGGCTCGAGCTTGCGGCCCTTGCGAAAAAAGCGATTAACTTTATGGAATAAACATTTTATGGCCTGCGCAGTGCTAGCGTCATTGCTTGGATCATATTTAGATCTTTATTTTGTTGGAAAAGGATTGTACCAATTTCCTCAAAGGCCCTTGCCTGAGGTATTTTCCATCAATATTGCGTTTACCTTGGCGGGACTGCCAATTTTGGTAATGGTGGTTTTATATTGTTTATCACAAGTAAATAAATGGGGAAAAGCAGGTGTCATTTTATTTGTTAGCCTCCTTATGCCGATTTTAGAAAAATTAGCGGAGGAGTTAGGCTTGTTTGTTCACTCGGAGGCATGGAAGCATTTTTATACCTTTGTTGGATATTTAGTTTTCTTAACCATTATTTATAGATGCTACATGTGGATGGAAAAACATAAATAATAAAAGCCGGGACGATTCATCCCAGCTTTCATGATGCCACTAAGTGCACCATCGGCCCCTGCCGTCCGTACAGTGGTTAAGTGTCCCGCAACAAGCGAAATGTTCGGCAGGGGCTCACCATTATTTTATCACATACACGGAGAAAATATAATGCTTACAATTGCCAATACTTTCTTTTCTTTTTCGAAAAGTGTATGATGAATATGATTTTTTACATAAAGGAGTGTTTGAAATGGCTAAAAAAGGACATTTTTTAATGGAAAATGGCGAGAAAATTGAGTTTGAATTATACCCTGAAGCAGCACCGGGTACTGTGGAGAATTTTGAAACATTAGCTAATAAAGGATTTTACAATGGTCTAAACTTCCATCGTGTTATCCCAGGGTTTGTAAGTCAAGGCGGCTGCCCACACGGAACTGGAACCGGCGGACCTGGCTACACCATTAAATGTGAAACAGAAGGAAATCCTCACAAACACGTACCAGGCGCCTTATCAATGGCTCACGCAGGACGAAACACTGGTGGAAGCCAGTTCTTCATCGTTCATGAATCTCAGCCGCATTTAAATGGAGTTCATACTGTTTTTGGTCAAGTAACTTCCGGATTAGAAACAGCAAAATCGATGAGAAATGGCGACAAAATGCAAGAAGTTAAGGTATATGATGAAGAGTAAGAATTAGGAGAGAGCCAATCGGCTCTCTTTTTCTGTTTGGGAATGTTTGTGAGTACATTGGGGAAAATATCTTCAAAAAGTTTACTTTTGGGGGTCTATATGAAAAAGTTTATATTTATTCTCATCCCGTTTCTGCTTTTTTCACTTAACCAAAAAGCTTCAGCTGAAAATACTGAAGCCAAGCAATTAAAGGCAGCTGTTATTATCGACGATTTTGGAGGCGGGTCGGGTGGAGTCAGGGACTTTTTAGAAGGTGATATACCGATTACTGCAGCAGTAATGCCATTTACTGAAAATTCGAAAGCGCATGCAGAGTGGGCTCATAAAAATGGTTTTGAAGTGATGGTTCACTTGCCAATGGAACCAAAGAGGGGCAAAAGGTCTTGGTTAGGTCCAAAGCCGATTACGGTTGACCTTACGGCAAAACAAGTAAGGCAGCGGGTAAAAGAAGCGATAAAGACTGTTCCCTATGCAGTTGGACTTAATAATCATATGGGCTCATTGGCAGTTGAAAACGAACGAATTGTACGGGCAATTGTTGAGGTGGCAAAAGAAAATAAACTTTATATTATCGACAGCGGGACGAGCCCTGAATCCAAATTCCCAGAGATTGCAAATGAACTCGGTGTTCCTCTTTTAAAAAGAGACGTTTTCCTTGATGATATTTCGTCTTCGTCCCATGTATACAAACAGATGATCCGTCTTGCCAAGGTAACAGAAATTAAAGGCAAGGGAATTGCCATTGGACATGTGGGGGTGACTGGTAAGGTATGCTCAGTGGGGGTTTTTCAATCAATGGACGAATTTAAGAAACGCCATATTAAAATCGTCCCAGTCTCAGAACTTTTATCTGAAAAACTAATTGAAAAAAACTTTGTTCCAAATTAAAGGCAGCTGCAGACTGCCTTTTTTGCTGAAGTCAAATTTTCTGGTACAATGTCACCTATCAAACTATAAATTTAGGCATCAAGGGAGATGGAATAGAGATATGAAATTAATATCATGGAATGTCAACGGTCTTAGAGCTTGTGTCAAAAAAGGGTTTTTAGAATATTTTCATCAAATGGATGCGGATATTTTTTGTATCCAGGAAACGAAATTACAAGAAGGGCAAATTAGCCTGGAATTAGATGGATATAATCAATACTGGAATTATGCGATTAAAAAAGGTTATTCGGGAACTGCTGTTTTTACGAAAATAGAACCGATTTCCGTCCAATATGGAGTTGGAACGGATGAAAGTGAAGACGAAGGAAGGATCCTTACCTTGGAGTTTGAACGTTTTTTCTTGGTCAATGTGTATACCCCAAATTCCCAGCGTGATTTGGCAAGAATCGGTTACCGCTTGGAATGGGAGGATCGCATCCTTAATCACCTACAAGAGTTAGATAAAATTAAACCGGTCATTCTCTGCGGGGACTTAAATGTCGCTCATCAAGAAATTGACCTGCGAAACCCAAAGTCGAATGTAGGGAACTCGGGATTTACCGAAGAAGAGCGAGGGAAAATGACTACGCTATTGAATGCGGGGTTTGTCGATAGTTACCGCCACTTTAATCCGGACCAAGAAGGTGCCTACACTTGGTGGTCTTATATGGCCAAAGTGCGGGAGCGGAATATAGGCTGGCGGATTGACTATTTTATCGTCTCAAAAACGTTTTGTGAGCAATTGAAACATGCAGAAATCCATTCTGAGATAGTGGGCAGCGACCATTGTCCAGTAGTACTTGAACTTCATTAATGTCCTTTCATAACATTTTCTTATAATAAAGCATAAAAAAACCGTAATTTTCATTATGAGTTAAATATTCTATAGTTAATTTAACACAGAAAAGAACGGGGGAATCTAAAATGGATATTAAAAAAGATGTTCAGGAGCAGTTTGGAAAAAGCGCCGATTCATATGTTAGCAGTTCTATTCATAAAAAAGGGAAGGACCTCCAGAAATTATTAGAGATGGCTTCTCTCAATGGGGAGGATGAGTTGCTTGACATTGCCACGGGCGGCGGTCATACGGCCAACTCATTTGCACCCTTTGTAAAAAAAGTGACGGCCGTTGATTTGACTCCGGAAATGTTATCGGCGGCGGAAAACTTTATCAAAGGAAATGGCAATCAAAATGTTGACTTCATTATTGGCGATGCAGAAAATCTTCCATTTCCAGATGAATCGTTTGATCTTGTAACATGCCGAATAGCTCCGCATCATTTTCCGAATGTAAAACGTTTTATTAACGAAGTATATCGGGTGTTAAAGCCAAATGGCCAATTTTTGCTTGATGATAATGTCACACCTGAAGAAGAAGAATTTGATGACTTCTATAATACGATTGAAAAATGGCGTGATTACAGTCATTATCGGGCATGGAAAAAATCAGAATGGCTTCAAATGCTTGAAGTAAACAGTTTTGAAATAACTGAATGGCACCGGTTCGAAAAAACCTTCCAATTTGAATCGTGGTGCAACCGCATGAATCTTTCACAAACAGAAAAAGAAAAATTAGCTCAATACATCATAAATGCTTCACCAAAAGTAAAACAAAAATTTCGCATTTTAATAGAGAGCAATCAAGTTATTTCCTTTCAAGGTGAAGCTGTCGTTTTAAAGGCCATTAGAAAATAAAAAAACCTTTGCACGAAGAGAAGTATTCTCTTTTTGCAAAGGTTTTTTTATTATGCTTAGATTTCATTAAGGGCGGTTCCAATTTCATCAAATTCAGGCGATTTTTCATTTTGACCTGATCTTTCTATTTGCTCCTGTTCTATTGGGGTAACCAAACCTTGGTCTTCTTCCTTTTTTTGAAGATGCCAATTCACTTTATCACCACTCCTTTTGAAAACGAATTACTAAAGTATTTTTTCCTATAATAGTGAATCTAAACCATGAATCGCATTAGGATGGAGATCTTTTAGCCAAATTAAAAATTGAATAATTTTTTGCTCTTCTATAATGTAATATATGTGTGAAAAAAATGAAAAATAGTAGTTGACGAAAATTGTTTTGGGTAGTAATATATTCAATGTCGCTGTTGCGAAATGTATTAATAAAGCTGCTAAGTTTTATTAAAAAATAATTCGTAGTTGTTGACAAGGTTGAAATGTAATGATAAGATAATAAACGTCGCTAATTTAATAGATTAGTAGATGAAACAAGCAATGATTGTTCTTTGAAAACTAAACAAACAAAAACGTCAACAAACAATAATATTCGTTTCTTTTGAAACGAGCCAACGTTTTATTTTATGAGCTAATCAACTTTCTTGGAGAGTTTGATCCTGGCTCAGGACGAACGCTGGCGGCGTGCCTAATACATGCAAGTCGAGCG